>JAESRM010000148.1 GCA_016764635.1 Planctomycetota bacterium | reverse complement strand
GGCTGCGCCGAGCCTGGTCAGGCCTCCCGGTGGATGGATAGTCTGCGGCACGTTCCTTCCTAGTAGATAGCGAAACAGGAGCGCTGTTAAATACTTCGGCCCGGAACGTAGGATTTTCCTACGGTTCGGGCCGAAGTGTTTAGCAGCGCTCCTGCTTCGCTATCTACTCCAACTCCACTTCCTTAACATTCGTCACCATAAACCCTTCATCCACGTCAAAGCTGCTCGGGGTCGTGATTCCATAACCACGCTCCAAAGGCATCAACTCCAGTGCAAAGTGACCATCCGGCTTGAGTTCGATGACGTCGACCGCATTCTCATCGTCGATCTCGGGAATACGCACCAGGGCGATCGGCCAGTCATCCGGCGGGTTCGTGGCCAACTCGGAAATGTGATCGCGGCAGTGCTCGCAGCTCTTGCGGTAGAGCACCACATGCAACGGAGCGGGCAAAGTCTGCAAGCCTCCGGCGGGATTCGTCAAACGCCCGAGATCCAGATCGTAGAAGAATTCACCTTCCCAGTCTTCGATATTGAACATGTAGAAGTCACCCTTCACGGGGGCCGGGTCAGCTCCCTTGACGACAATGGTGTTGTCGCCATTCCCGGTTACCTTGGGCGGCAGAACGACCTCCATGAACTTCGTCCACGGCAACAGAAAAGCCACCGCGAAAATCGGCACAAGCGTCACCACACGCAGCATCGGCTTGCGAGTTTTCGGCAAGCGCTTCCAAGGCCGACTAGCCAACAGCAAAACCAACAACGTCCCGTCGATCGCCATCATGACCCAGGGCGCCAACTTGATCGATCCACCCAGGCAACCGCAACTCTCCGCGCCAGCCGCAACGAGTTTGCCGAGCAAGCCCAAGAACACGATGTAGATCGCGGTCAAGCACATCCAGCCGAGGCGCGGCCAGATCAAAGCCAGGGCCACAATGCACAGCTCGATGGCAATCGCCCCACGGAACGTGTCGTAAACACTCAGCGGCGACATCTGCAAAATGGTCGGCGGCAGGTCAGCCGGACTGCCCTTAAGCAGTTTGAAAAGGGCTCCCGCTAGGAGCCAAGCCATGGCGAGGAAGAGGGCCATGCGGGCGGGGGCGGAACTCGGGCGGATGGGGCCCCCGGGATTGAATGTGGACATGGTCGGCAGTCGGAGAGATTCGGAGCGGGCTTGGACGGGCTATTTGTACTCGCTGGAGGCCGAATCGTTGGCCAGGATTGGCCAAAGCAGGTCGTCCTGGCCCCAATCTGGGTCGATCAGGCACACATAGCGGGTCTGGGCGAGGACCTTGAGGGCTTCGGGGCCAATGCGATGGGCGAAAAGCTCGAGCTCGGCGGGGCCTTCACCGGTGCCCACAAAGAGGTACTCCCGGTCCCCGTGGCGCGCAGCGGGCATGGCCTGGCCGCCAATTTCGGTGCTGGCGAAGTCAAAAAGCAGCAAGCGCGTGCCTTGGACCTGCTTGCGCAGCTCCTGGACGAGGGCCTCCGGGGCAAATCCCACCACGAAGGCGCGCTGGCTCCAGGGCAGGCCGTCGTGGCTGAGCTCCGGGCAGGTTCCAGGCTGGGAGGCCGTGGTCAGAAAGCCCCGCTCGTTGGCGTCCGCCAGTTGGGGCACCCATTCATCGGTCTCTTCGTCGATGTCGGGAGCCATCCAGCCCGGGAAGGCCGGCAGGTCCCCGTCCAGGAACTCCACGGCCAAGGCGCAAAGGCCTTCAAACGAAGTCGCATTTTGCCAGCGCTTCCACGCGGCTTCCCTGGTGCTGGATCCCATGGGGGCATTGTAGCGTGGGAATCGGTCTGGGAGCCAGCCCACCCGACCCTACAGGTTTGTCGGACCCTAGCCGAAGAACCTGGGAGCCCTCTCATACAGCCCTTTTTTCAGGAACTCCCTTTTCATGGCTTGGATCGATTCACTCTTCAACCGCATGGTTGAGGTCGGCGCCTCCGACCTCCACATGACCTCTACCCTGCAACCGATGTTCCGGTTGCACGGGGACATGATCCCCGTCGAGGGATGCCCTGAGATCTCGACCAAGCAGATGCAGCAGGTCCTGATGGAGATCACGCCGGACAAAAACCAGAAGGAGTTCGAGCTGTGCTGCGACACCGACTTCGCCTACGCGATTCCGGGCTTGGCCCGTTTTCGTGTGAACCTGTTTACGGACAGCCGTGGACCGGGCGCTGTCTTCCGCGTCATTCCTGAGGAAATCCTGACCGCGGAGCAATTGGAACTGCCCAAGGCCGTCACCGATTTCTGCTACCTCTCCAAGGGTTTGGTGCTCGTGACAGGTCCCACAGGTAGTGGCAAGTCGACCACCCTGGCGGCCATGATCGATCACATCAACAAGAATCGTGCGGACCACATCATCACGATCGAAGACCCGATCGAATTCGTTCACCCGTCCCACAAGTGTTTGATCAATCAACGCGAAGTGGGAGGCCACACCGAGAGCTTTAAGCGCGCCCTGCGCGCCGCCCTGCGTGAGGACCCGGACATCGTGCTGGTGGGTGAAATGAGAGATCTCGAAACCATCGAGATCGCCATCGAAACCGCTGAAACCGGTCACCTGGTCTTCGGCACATTGCACACGACCACCGCGGCTTCCACCGTGGACCGCATCATCGATCAATTTCCCGCCGATCGCCAAGCGCAGATCCGCACCATGCTCTCGTCTTCCTTGAAAGGCGTCGTGGCGCAGACCCTGTGCAAGAAAAAGAGTAAGGGCCGTGTGGCCGCCCTGGAAATCCTGGTGGTCAACAGCGCAGTGGCCTCGCAGATTCGCGATGGCAAGACCCACCAAATCCCTTCAACCATGCAAATGGGCGTGAAACTCGGCATGTGTACGCTCAACGACAGTTTGGAGAAGCTGGTCGCCTCGGACGAGGTTTCCGCTGAGGAGGCCTATATCAAAGCCGTGGACAAAGAAGGCTTCAAGACGAAGCTCAAGCACTTGGGCGTCGAATTGAACCTGGGTGCTTCACAGAAAGTGGAGGAGGCTTCCGCGGGAGCTCTGCCCCAGGCAGCACCCGCGTCGGGTTTGGCCATGGGCCACAATCCGGAGCCCCAAGCTCCCTTGCCCAGTGCTCCCCAAGCTGAAGAACAGGCGCCTTCTAGCGGGCCCCCCGCAGGTATCGGGGATCCCTTCGAACGCTTCAAGAAGCGCCGTAATCAATAGCTAAGAGAGAGAGAGAGAAGAAGCGCCGGCCTGTGTTTTGCACAGACCGGCGTTTTTTTCATTTGCTGTTGACGCTCGCGAAACGGCGCCAGAGCGCGTCCTTATGCAACCTGGGATTTCTCCAGAACGCCCGCCAATTGGCGATTCGTTCTGCACTTCAAACCGCGCGCGATCAGGAAGCGAAAGTCGGTTTCGGAGATCGGTTTCTTGGCGGAGTTCTCCACGCCGTGGGCAATCAGGCGGATGAGGCGCGTGGAGTGGATCTCATTGGTGAGCAAAAGGAAGGGAACGCGCTGGTAGTGCGGGCTCGAGCGAATCGACTGGAAGAGTTGTTCGAAGGTCCCGTCGGGCAAATCCAGCTCGGAAACGATCAGTGCAATTCCGGGGTTGCGCGAGAGCTCTTCGATGGCTTTCATCCCCGTCGAGGCTCCGATGGCCTCATGTCCGAGCTGGCGGGCGAGTCCCACGTGTCGGGTGAGGGAGTCCAGGTCGGGGTCGACAAATAGTAATTGGGCCATGGGGAGGGGCAGAGGGTCGGCAGGGGCAGGGGATCCTCTCTTCATCGAGCGCACGCAGCTAGGAATGCGGATAGGGTCGGGCGCAAATGCTGGCTGGCCCCCTGGCGGGAAAGTCGTCCGCAGAATGGGACTCACCGGGCCTTAAACGCGAAATAGGTGCCCTCTCGGGCACCTATTTCGGGGCGGGCGATTTTGGGCGAGGGTCAGGCAGCGATGCCGACTTCGAGGGCTTCAAACCAATCGAGGAAGCGCTGCACGTCGTCGCCGCGGAAGAGGGCGCCGTGTTGAGGGGCCATGATGTCGATATCCAACTCGCGCACGCGCTTCACCCAGTTGTTCTTGGCGCGGTTGCTGGGCATCCAACGCTTGTGGAAGCCTTCCATGTACTGGATGTGCTCGTCGAAGTTGCTGACAAAGATGTCGCCGTGGCTAGGGGGCAGCAGGGCCGCGCCCGAGTCGCCCGAGAAGAAGATCTTGGCGCGCTCGTCGTAAAGCCCGTATTGCCCGGAGGAGTGCACGTAGTGGGAGGGTACAGCGAACAGGTCTGAGGATCCGTTGAGAGGAATGATCATGCCCTCGTCGGGGATCGGAATGGCCGCGCGGCCAGCGCCAAAGTGGGCGATGAAGCCTTCCCAGATGGAGGGGGCGAAGAACTCGAGTTCGGGTTTGATCCCGAGCCAGAGGGCCAGGGAGGAAACGATGTCAGGGTCCTGGTGGCTCGCGAAAATGCTCTCCAGGTCCTCCATGGAAATCGTATTGCTGAGGGCCGTGAGGTAGGAGGGGAAAATCTCCGACCCGCCTGGGTCTACCAGCATGCCGCGGTCCCGGTGTGTGATGAGATACTGGTTGGTGTCGATGACGTTGTTGGCCTTGTTCGGATCGCGCCCGAACATCACCCAGCTGCGGACATCGTCTTTGTAGATCGTGGTGGTTTTCATGCTGCACTTTCCAGGGGTGTGACGGTGGGCCCTTGGACCTTTTTGATTTCGGAGATGAGGCCGTTGACTTGTTCCCCGGCCTCAGCTTGTATGAGCCGCAGTTCTTCGGAGATCTCCCGCATGGACTCAACGATCGCTTCGACCGATTCCCTACGGTCGGTCCATCGAGAGGCCTCGACGGCAGCCAGGACGGCTAGGTATGCGCTTTGGCGCACGGCGACCCAACCGCTGCGGTTCAACAGAACTAGGAGCTCTTGACTGATACCGGCCAATGCACCCAACMCGTCGAAAATGTCGCTATCGGCCTGGGCAACCCCATTCCAAAGCCGATTCTCTGTGGGGGTAAGATCGAGTGGGCGAGCGCAAGCCCCGTGGTAAGGGTCGGGCCAGGACAAGGCGGTTTTGCCCTGATCGGCTCGCATGAGATCGAGCGTGTGCCGGTAGTAATGCTGCTTGCTTTCGGCGCTCATGCAGGCGGCCATGCGGTGGGCGATGCGTCCTGAGACGCCTTCGATGTTCTGGACCATCTCGTGCAGGTAACTCGTCATCGTGCGTAACTCGCGCATGACAACGATCAAGCCCTCACCCGTTTCTCCGACGACGCTCGAGGTGACCTCGGCATTCAGGGACAGTCGGCGAGCGCCCACGAAGAGGGGTCGCATCTTGTGAAAGGCCCTGTTGATGTCCAAGGCCCTCCTGCGCATGAGATGGATTGTGTGTTGCTGATGAGTCATGACAGATCCGTTCCTGTGCTTTCCGTTAGTAGAGCATCGGAGCAATAGCCCGAGCCCAATCAGGTCCCGGAGTCGATACGCTTTGCGGGATACTTGGGGCGATTGGAACACCAGGCCCCTCGAATATGCTTGCTACCGGGTACTGGGCGGCGCTTCAATGATCGTACCCATGACAAATTCAAACTTGCAAGTCGCTGCGGACAGCCCGAAGTCCGAAGGTTGGTTGACTCACCTGCTAACGCAAACGGAAGCTTTGCTGGGAGACACCCCTGGCTTGACTGCCATGTTGATGATCGCCGTGGGCGTACTGATGCTGGTGCTGTTGGGGATCGGAATCTCTTGGTTGCGAAGGCGTTCGCGCGGCACCCAAGAGCCTGCGGAGAGTGGCCGCTTTGAACGCCAATGGGTGGTCGTGTTGGTGGTGTTCGTGCTGGCCTTATTCGTGCTACTCAAGTTGCCGATCGAGGCTTCGATCAAAGGCCAAATGGTGCAGGTATTGGGCGTGGTCTTGCCGGCCGCTGTGGCTTTGTCCGCCACCGCTTTCCTGGGCAATGCCCTGGCCGGCCTCGTGCTGCGCAGAACGGCGCACTTCCGTTCCGGCGACTTCATCCAGGTGGGGGAGCACTTCGGCCGGGTCTCCGCGCGCACCCTCATGCATACCGAAATCCAAACCGAGGACCGCGACCTGACGACCCTGCCCAACCTATTGCTGGTGACGAGTCCCATCAAGGTCGTGCGGCGCTCGGGCACGGTGGTTTCTGCCACGGTTTCCTTGGGGTACGAGATTCCCTGGTCCAAGGTCGAGGCGGCCCTATTGGAAGCGGCCAAGCGAGCGGATTTACAAGGCCCGTTTGTCCAGGTCCAAGAGCTGGGCGACTTCTCGGTGATCTACCGGGCTGCGGGCATGCTAGAGGACGTGCGCACCCTGTTCGTGAAGCGCTCGGACCTGCGTACGCACATGCTCGACTGCCTGCACGAAGCGGAGATTCAGATTCTCTCGCCCAATTACATCAACCTGCGCAGCCTTTCAGAAAACGCACCTGACACCCTGCCCGAGCGCAGGGAGAACCTAGCCCATGCCGGCCGCGCCCTGGGCGCGGCTCCCACGGACCTCATCTTCGACAAGGCGGATTCCGCGGCGGCCTTGGACTCTCGAAAAGTGGATCTGGTCGAAGTCGAGAGCGAGCTTGCCTGCGAAAAAGATCTGGATGAGGCTTCATTGAAGTCCCTTGAACAGCGCARGAAACGCCTGCTCTCCCACATCGCATACCTGGAGAAGCTGAACCAGAAAGGGAAGGAGTGAGCCCGGCAAAAGCCACCGGGGCCGAATCCACTAGACTCGGATCTGCTTGAACTCGAGCAGGCTCGTGCCGCGCAGGAAAGCGATGCCGGTCATGCCGTTGGGGTAAGGGTCTTCCGTGGCCCCGCGGCCCGCATAGCTGTATTCGCCTACGGCGCCATCTTCGAATTCGATGGTGAAGAAGTAGCTTGTGGAGCCATTCCAGCCGCAAACTTCGGTCTCGCTGCGGCGGTCCACGATCATGCCCGAGCGCTTGGCGATGGGATCGGCCACTGAGCGGGTACGCATGCCCATTCCTTTGACGATCATGCCCACGCCCACCAGGAYRCTCACGATGGCAAAAGCCGACCAGGGCAGYAGRTARGTKGARGMKGASGTGAGGAAACCCAGGCCCACAAGGGCAAGGYCAAGGATCACAAAATTGCGTCCGTGCCAGGCGAAGCGGCCGCCGGTGAAGAACTCAGGAATCTCCTGTGCGTGGTGCCCTTGCACCTCTTCGTAGTTCTTATGCCCTGCAATCTTGCCGATGCGACCGGCGTTGGGGCTCACTCCATCCGTGTCCTTCTGCCCGGCGATGACCACCGGCATGGCGCAGTAGGCGCACAAGGAGATGGGAATATCGGGCAGTTTCACCCCGCAACTGGGGCAGTGCGTGGGTCTTTGGGTCTGGCTGGAATCGCTCACGCGGGAATCATACCAGGATATGACAGGCCCCGGCTCGATTTGGATGGAGTGAATCGCCTCCTGTTTCCCCGGCGGGACCTATCCGAGACAGGTCGAGCTACTGATTCCCATCCTGAACCTCGGAGGGATTGAACTTAGGGCTGGATCACAGCCAATCTCCCGGACCCGGGTCGCTCACTCGGGCGGCGCGGTTAGGGGGTGCGTGAAGTACGAATTGGGGCGCACGGCGGCCACGGGTAGGGCCATGTAGCGCAGCATCAAGCGCGGGATGTGCAGCAGCTGCACGGGACGGTTGTCTGTGTTGGCGGTGCGCTGGCCGGGGGCTTTGATGTACAGCAGCGGGCCGGCTCCCCTGTTGGCGGTCACGACTACCAGGGTCGCATCTAAAAGGCCCCGGGCGGCCAGTCCCTTGAGAAGAACGCCCAAAGCTTCGTCCGCTCGCTCGGGACCGTTCGCCTGCTCGCCCACGGGCAGGTGCACGAACAGGAAAAACGGTTGGCGCCAGTGGTGTTCGACCCAATCGTCCGCGAGCACGGCCACGTCGGTGGCGTTGCCGGGGATGGCTTGGTAGTCAAGAAATCCTTGGTTCAAACCGGACTCGGGCGGCATGTTGCAATCGCTCGCAAGCACGGCTCCGGTGATGTACCCGTGGTCTCCCAGGTATTCGGGCAAGGGGGTTTGGGAGGCCGCGAGTACGCTGGTGCCCGCTTCTCCTCCTCCGGCCCCATGTTCCGCGGGAGTCAAACCGGTCAACATGCTGGCGCTGAGGGCCAAGGGATTCCCCGGAGTGGCTTCAATGGACTCGAATGCTGTGCTGGTCTTAGCGAATTGAAACAGGTTGGGCGCCGCTTCGGTGGCCGGTACCTGGCCCATGGAGACGAAGACCACGTGGAAGGCTTTGTCGGGTCGGGAGATGTCTGAGCCACAAGCACCCAGGGCCAATAACAGCCCGCAGGCAAAAGCCCGGGACCCGCCGTTCAACATGTTGGATTCCATGGGGGCAGTGTAGCGCTACCAAGCGCCGCATTCTTCCCATGCCCCGGGAGAACCCACTTCAGCAGTTATCCGTTACAGAATCCCCCAAGTCCGCTATTATTCGCACCAATGGCATACCTCAGGATCTCAAACACGACCCTCGCGGCCCGCATCGGCGTTTTGGGCGTGGTCCTGGGCATTCTGCTCGCCTGGACCCCCGTTGCAGGCGCCCAACCGCTCAATAAGAGGCCCCAGGATCGAAGTTTTGGTTCCCTGGCCCATTCCAAGGCTCCAAAGTACATTCCGACCCTGGAGCA
>JAESRM010000345.1 GCA_016764635.1 Planctomycetota bacterium | reverse complement strand
ATCCTTCAGGGAAATCGGATGCGGGCAATCCATCGGTTGGCGATGGTTCCTGTTTGGGGCCTCGGAGCACTTGCAGTGTTCCAATGGCAATGAGAGTGATGGCTCCAATGGCAAGCAGAATGAGAAGGGTGTTCATGTCGGGGTAGGTGTATTCTTGAAGGGTCGAGGTGGTCTAAAGGCTGACCAAGGGTGAGTGCATGATTCACTTGAGGATCAGCCAGGTAATCCCAGCCAAGGCACACCCAATAAGCGCCCCAGCACCCGTGCCATTGATACGCACCCACTGAAGGTCGCTGCCAAGTCGGCTCTTGATGAAGTGAACGAGCTTGCTGGCGGGTAGGTTTTCGGTGAATGCTTCGGAGATGATTCGGGGGAACAACAGATAGAGTCCGTCCAGGGACCCTTTGAGGGTCGTGCGTATGGCCTTGTTGATCCTGCGCTGGTGGGAGTTGTCCCTTTCCAGGTGCTCGATATACGCGCTACCACTCTCTTCGCACCATTGACCGAGGGCGTTGGAGTCACCGATGAAAGCATTGGCGCTTTGCAACTGGTTCCGCATCCAAACTTCTAGATCGATGCGAGAGAGGACCTCGAGTTTCCACATCTCCAGACCTTGTACGAGGTTCTGGTTTTGCCTCAGTTCCACCGCCATTTCCGAAAGGGTTTCACGTACGACCCTCCGGAAGGGATGCCTCGGTCTCAGCAGTCCATCCAGTTCTTCACTGAGCGCCGATTGGCATTTCTCAGCAGCCACCGCATAGTCCGTGATCCCCATGTGGACCGTAGCGTCGTGGATCAGGGACATGAACGAATTGATGAGCGAAGTCCCCTCGTGGATCTGACCCGCGACATGCTGTTCCAGGAGCTTTTCGATTTGGTCTACAAATTGGGGGCTCGCCACGCGCTCTTTCAGCATGGGAACAAGCATCCGGAGCAGTCGTTCATCCCACCCGTTGCGTATGCCTTTCTGAATCAGGCGTCCCAGGCTCGACCCAATTTCCTTCGCGCGCAGGGCCTCCATGGCTACGACAACCAACCTCTCTGACAATGCGGAGCTATCCATGTCCTTGATGCTGGACTGGAGCCAGAGGGCAAGCGTCCTGATCTTTGCACTCCGTTGATCAGGATCGCCCAAATACTGCAAGAAGTACTCGACCAAGTCCGTGTTTTCGATGCGCTCCACGAGTTTTTCACGCGGGAAGAAGTCCTTCTCTAAGGTATTGGCCAGTTGACTTCCGAGGGACGCGTGCGCGCTCGGAATGACGCCAGTGTGCGGGATGAATCGGATTTTGGAAAAGAGAGCGGTGACCGCGAACAGGTCAGCGCAGCCCGCCACTAAGCCGGCTTCCGCGAGGATCGCAATGGGGTGGTGCGGAGCACCATAGACAAAGGTCATCACCGCCATTGCTGACCATACGCCTGCCAGGGCTAGATCCGCATAGGCCCTAGTCCGGTTCCAGGTGGCGAGGTCGCGGTCACCAGCCTTGGACTTGGAGGCCCAGTACCTGCGCGCCCAACCGAAGCCAAACCCAAGGCCTGTGAGGGCTAGAGCGATGGGGGGGCTTAGAAAGAAGGCCAGCCCAACAATCGCACCTACACCCGCACCTGTTATGCGAATGAAATTCAAATCCTCCCCAGCGCTTTTGCGCAGATAGGAAACCAGTTCGGCGTTGTCTTTTTTCGCCAGCACTTTGCGCATTTCCGTCCCTAGAACGCTGTGGTTCTTTTGCAGGACCGAAGTCAGGTACATCCGGGCGCGCGCATCGAGTGTGTCCCTTCCTTGCAGGCCAAGGTCCATCCAATAGGCCTTGCCTTGGGTCATGACCCAACCGACCAGGTCCTCTATATCTTTACTGCCCGGATTGAGCAGGGAATCGCGCAAAGGACGCAGGGCGTTTTCGATCGCGACCTCAAGGCTGGTGCCACCCAAGAAGTCTTYGGCGAAGTCTTGGACTTGCTGGCTCAGTTCACCACCCTCTTCAAGCTCGCTGATCTTGCTATTGAGTAACTCCATCAGCTTGACCCTATTGGGGTCGAGCGGATCCCTAAAGTTGGCCACGACGGTTAGTAGATATGCCTTTAGATCGCTGGTCTTGATTCGGCTGCTAGCAAAGCGGGCGATGAATTGCTTGCCAGCGCCCTCGGCAGCATAGGCCCGCAGGGTGGACTTCAGCACTTTGCTCAGGACCTGTTCAAAAGCCTGGCTTTCGAAGATGAGCAACAGTTCATCGACGACGAATGAAACCGCCTTATCAAAGTCTCGACTGCCCTTCGTAGCTTCGGCGAGTTTGGCTGCGAGGGGGGCGAGATCGCGGCCTTCAAGAGCGCCGGAAACAAGTCCAGCCAGGACGCGAGACATGCTTCTGGGGTTCACCGTCCGAACCAGCTCTAGAATCGTTTGCTCCATGAGCGCCCGGAGAGTGTCTTGTTGTTTTTCATCGGCCGCCACCCCATCGATCAGCTGTGAGACGGAAAGGGACTTGAGCACCCCATCCAGCTTGTCCACCGGCAGGACCTGCTTTTCCACCAGGTCCACCAGCGACTCCGTCACCTCCCCACGCCGCTTAATCAGGATGTTCGTATGGAAGCCCCACAGGTTGCGAAACAGTGTCTCCACCGCATACCAGTCCGTTAGGCCACCGATGAGGGCCGCGGTCGAAACCGCGAGCAGCATGCGACTGACATAGGTATCGCCATTGATTATCAAGGCTGTCACGTAGAGCCCAAGCGCAGCCACCAGGCTGGTCCGGGCCAAAAAAGATCCACTAAGCCTCGAGGGTTTCTGTTCGGTTTGAGATGTCGTCATGATGGGTTGTTCGTTGTTGGGTCTTGGTGTGTTGAGGATCTGCAGAAGGCCGCGGCCCGTGCGAAAGTCAGCGCATACCTCTCCCCCTTCGGCACCCCTTAGGGATTCGATTTTCAGTGGGGGAGGGTGGGAGCCTTTGCTTACAGGCTCGTTTCAATCACCGCCCGGACTTGTGCCGGGCCGGTGATGCAGCAGGCGTTTGTTTACTTGTCTTTCTTTACTTTCTTAGGCTCCATCGAGCCCCAGAACGCCTTGGTAGTCGCATGTTCCATATCCAGGACGCCAAGAATCCAATCGATAGTCTCGTCCACACCTTGCACAGGCTCTTCAAGGCGTTCATCTGGGTCGAACACTGTCGTGATGATTTGCTCAGGCGATGAAAGCCCAAGTTTCTCAACTGCTTTTGCGCGCAATGCTTCCCTATCTGCGGGCCGAATCAGGTCCCACTTATTCAGGCAGACGACAAAAGGCCTGCCACGCTCCCGGATCTTCTGAATCGTCTCAGCGTCACTACCGGATAACCCACTAGTCGCGTCAATAACGATGATGAATCCCCTGCAGAGGGCCAGGTAGCCTTCGGCATTTTCGGAGACCTGGGGGTCGTGATCGTTGAAGCCAGGGAAGTTGATCACCAGGCCCGTGCAGTCGCGTTCGTAGACGAGGCGATAGGCTTGACAAGAGTCCGTGGAGCCAGCTAACGGACTGCTCGATGCTTCTTCGATGCCAAAAACCTGCTTGAGGCATGCATCCTTGCCAGAGGACCCCAAACCAACAACGCCAAAGCCCATTTCCGTTTCAAGCTTGGATCGAATGGCGGCGATGTAAACAACCGCAGGCGTCACCTTGCGATAGGCCGGGCCAGCCAAATCGTGGGCCAGCCAGCCAGCGGTCACGATCCAGCCCACCGGCCCGATCAACACGCCAACCGCCCGTGTCACCGCCGCATTCGCCGCGAAGGACAACCCTCGGCCCAGCAGTTGGCGCGATAGAAAGTTAGCCATGACAACAGCCATGCGATACGTTGCGAAACCCCCGAACTGCTTGAGCAGAACTTGCGTCGCTAGCACACCGCTCTTGGCGAGCATAGACGGGTCGATTTCTTTTCCAGTCAGATCCATGTCCGACAGCAAGTCCTCACGCTCCTGCTCACTCAGGTTGTCCCAAATGTCGCTGAACAGCTTGGACATCAACTTGGTCTCGTAGTCAACCAGGCCGGAACCGTCCTTGTCTAGCTCTTCGGCTTTGACACCAAGCTTCTTCGCCACGTTGTGAACGACCTTTTTATAGTCTTCGTTCCCAGAGAACATCGACGTGAACGAGTGCGACCCAGCCTCACAAATCTGGTCCGCCAATTGCTTGGCTGCATTGGCATCCACACCTCGTCCAGGCACCCATAGAGGATCGTCGGCATTGAAAGTTTTGAAAAGGCTCTCAGTGATGGAAGGGCAGTAATCCATGCCAAGGCTGATGACTTCGTGGAGTTCTTTGTGCTTCATAGCGTTCGTTTGTTCTTGAAAGAGAGGTGGGGATTGCGGGGAGCCAAGGCTCAACCCAGTAGTTTGTCTGTGGCTTCGTTAGCCGCGCCGGTAACAGACGCGTCCACGTTCTTGTTTACAGCAGCGACAGCCTTTCCGATTACGAGCGCGTCATCACCGAAGCCAACCACAGGAATGAAGTCGGGGATGAGGTCAATGGGGAGGATGAGATATGCCAACGCCCCAAGAATGATGGCGCGATCTTTCGTCGGGCAATTAGGGGATCGCAGCTGGTAGTAGAGAATGAAAGCCTGGTTGATCAGGACCCGACCAATCTTGGCGCCGTGCTTCCGCACCTTGGCCATGAAGGAAGAGTCGGAGTATTCGCCGCTGAATTCGCGGCCCTTGTGGTTGGTTGTGTACTTCATAGTGTCGTTGTGTGGAGGTGGATSTGGATTGGGATGCAGGAGGATGAAAACCTAGGCCGTCGTCAGGGTGACCTCGCCGTCATCCCCATCCGCGACCGTGATGCACACCGTAGAGAGCGCCACCCCTGCAGCCGCTCCCACAACAGCAGACCCAATCATGCCCAACGGACTACGCGTCAAAAACGCCCCAACACCCAGCCCAATCAGGGCCCCGAGCGAGCCATACCCAACATGCTTCTCCGCATCACTGAATTCAAACTTCACCCGAAGCCCTTCCTTCTCCACATAGCTACGGATCTGACCAATCACATCAGCGGCATCCTTGCCAGAGATGTGCCCGACCATGGGCGCCTTCACCTTGAGCCCATCAAGGAACTGGCTGAGTGACTTGTTGAGATCGATATTACGTTCGGGATTTTCCATTTTCTGTCCTTGCGGGTTGAGGGTCGTGTCAGGAATGTCTGACATGCCCAACTGGAAGCAAAATGGATGCCAGACCTTGACCGCTTGTGACGGCATCGCATAAGTGGATTACCTGTAACTGTTTATGACCGTACGGCGCATTCAGACGTGCGTAGCGATCAGATTGGCCGATGCCGAAAAGCGTATCCGCAATCCGTTTTTTCGCATTGCTGCCCGATATTTCAGGTTGTGCGTCGCGTTCAGGCTCCAGACTCTGGATTTGGTTGGACTTCCCAGCGCGTACCCTCCAAGGCTTCCGGCATGCCTTCCTGCAAGTACTTTTTAATGCCCTGCTTGCGTATGGGATGCAAGTGAAGCGCCATATCCTTGTCCACCCACCCTGTCGCATCCCCGACAGCACGCATCAGGGCATGGATCTGCTCATGCGTGGCCTCCGGGCTCGTGATGCAGAACTGCGGCCGTACTTCCACCGCCGAGGGACCTTCCATGGGGTTTGGGTGGAGCACCTTAGCCTCTTTGATTCTGGTGATGGAGCGGACGTCGAACAGACCCATCCCTGATTCCCGCGCACTTTCCTGCAAGTCGGCAATGAGCTTCTCCAGCCCACGCGCATTGTCAGGAAAGGAGCGCCTAGATATCGCAGCAAAAGCCTCTCGAGTAATGCGCCAGGCGTGATGGGAGCCGGGCTTGAGAGTCGTGGCGTGCCAGTCGCAGGTCGAATCGTCATAMGCCCGCAGCGCAGGCGCATGCTTGATGGCCAAAGACCGGATCAGATACTTGAGGCGAGGTCGAGAGTGTTCCCCATGGGTAGGATCAAAGTAGTTCACAAAATCCTCCTTGAGCGTAGGGGCAACATACCGTTGCCTCATCCGTGAGAGGATGTCGGGGCGTAGCCGCTTCTCTCTAATCAGCACATCCACGGGCTCGTTGACCAGGATCAGGACCTTGACTTCAAAGTGTCCTTCACCCTCGTCTGCTCCGTGACGATAGGGAAGGCGAATTAGGTCCGTAGTAGGGTCCAACAAGTCCAATAGCCTGATTTGGGACTCCGCGGTAGCATTCTGGAAGTCATCCAGAACCAGCACACCCTTATGGGCGCGTTGAAACAACCCCTTCTTTTCTGAGACCCCCGTGAACGAACCCTTCGCCACACCCCGGAGCAAGCTGTCCACCACATCTGCGCGAACCGCGCCAAAGTTCTCGACCAGGATCGGAACTTCAGTATTCGTGGACAGCCCCAATTTCAAACGAGCCGAAGCCACCTGCCTAGCCAGATAGGTCTTTCCCGTTCCAATCCCTCCTTCGATCAAAACCGGCCCAGGAATCCGAGCCAAGTCTTCAACAGGCGTGCCCTCCAATGCTAGAGAATCACTTTCAAAAAGCGCGCGCCACTTAGCCTCAAGCACCCTATCCGGATCTTCCCGCGCCAGCGAAACGTAGCACGTGCAGAATACAGAAGGGTCGTAAGCGCCGTACATCACAACCTGCTCGACCAGCCTCCCCAAGTCACCCGCACACTCCTCAACTCCAAGCACCTCATCCAGGATTAGAACAAACCCCTTGCGGTGCTCCCTTTTCAGCGCACGCTCGATCTCATTCTCCCTGGCTTCTATTCGAGCGAGCTTGAACCCCTCATCGACCCCAGTCTCAAACTCAAGTTCCTTACAGGCGGGAAGAGAAGCGGTCACATGCCGCTGCACACAAGCCTCCAAGCCCTTCGCAACCTCACTAAGCACCCAAGACTCTTCCCCTTTCTTCCCAGCCACCGGCTTCCGCGTAATTCGAATAACGTGAGGTTTCATAGCAGCAAAAACACAACCTTCGCATCAATGTCCCAAGGTGCCCATCACCCAGTCCAAGCATCCAATTGTGAGCAAGCACCATATACAAAGGTGCCAAATAGGACCAGATCCAAGCCCCATCATCGCGACTCTCCCCCGAACGTAAGCCCACCCCATACGAGTCACGCCGTTTCGTTGCAAGCCATTCAAAAACAGATACAATCCCCCTCACGCTCAGGGATCCAAATTTCCAACCCAGAGCCCGAACACGCCTTTCGCGGAATCTCCCCCGCACGCGTCTCTCTTTCAACTGCCACAGGCTTTCCCCAAGCCCATTTCACATCCTGCCCATGAGATTCGTCGACCAGATCGAGAGCCGCCTCAGCCCCTCCACGGCCAAGGCCTATTCCAAGTGCGTCTCCTTCACTCCAGCCCCCCAGGCTGAGCTTCAGGAGAGATCAGCGAAGTACCTCGCCCAACTCGAGCAATCCAACTCCAACACCGAGTTCCTGGACATCGACACTGCCCGCAAGGTTGCCACCGGCTGCGACGCCCTGATCGCCGGCCTCTCCAACCCCTGCGACGTCGCCCACCACCGTGCAGTCCACGCCGCCGTCGAATACTTCATCCTCGAAGATGACGGCGAAGACGACTCCTCCGTAATCGGCTTCGATGACGACTGGCAAGTGGTCGAAGTCACCGCCAAAGTCCTCGGCTGGGGCCTGGAGCCATCACAATGAGCATCGGTCAATTCGCCGCCGGCGCCCGCGTAGAAATCCGAGACGAGGAGTGGATCGTCAACGGTGCCAAACCGGAAGCGTCCGGAGGCCAAGCCGTTCAAGTCACCGGCGTATCCGAGCTAGTACGCGGCAAGAACGCCACCTTCCTGACAGAGATTGACGAGGTCATCGTCCTGCAGCCCGAGGAGACCGAACTGGTCGCCGACACCTCCTCGCGCTTCGCCAAAACCCGACTCTACCTGGAGAGCCTTTACCGCCGCACCCCTCCAACCGATTCCGCCATCCACCTGGGCCACCTAGCCGCCATCGACGAGGTCCAATACCAACTGCGCCCCGCCTCCAAAGCCCTCAGTCTCCTGCGCCCGCGCTTCCTAATGGCCGACGGCGTAGGCCTCGGAAAAACTATCGAAGTCGGCATCCTGCTCACCGAACTGATGCAACGCGGCCGCGGCCGCCGCATCCTAGTCGTAGCCATGAAGTCCATCCTGGCCCAATTCCAAGAGGAACTCTGGGGCCGCTTCACCATCCCCCTCGTGCGCTTGGATTCGGTCGGTATCCAACGGGTTCAGACCAAGATCCCCTCCAGCATGAACCCCTTCCACTTCTACGAGCGGGTGATCGTATCGGTGGACACCCTCAAGAACGACACCAAGTATCGCAAGCATCTCGAGGACTGCCACTGGGACGTCATCGTCGTCGACGAATGCCAAAACGTCGCCATGCGCACCAAAACCAAGCGCGGGCAGGGCTCCCAGCGCGCCCAGCTAGCCAAACTCCTAGCCACCCACTGCGACTCCCTCATCCTGACCTCCGCAACACCCCACGACGGCTCGGAAGCCAGCTTCGCAAGCCTCATTCACCTGCTCGAGCCCACCGCTATCGCCGACGTCAACAACTTCACACGCGAGGACGTCGAGCCCTTCTTCCAACGCAAGTTCAAAAAGGACGTGGAACACGAAATCGACGAAGCCTTCCCGCCCCGTGAGGTTCGTCCCCACCGCCT
>JAESRM010000269.1 GCA_016764635.1 Planctomycetota bacterium | reverse complement strand
ATCGTGCACAAGCCATAAGGCTGCACCGGCCCAAAACCACGGCCCTACTGCACGGCGCCACCCTAGAAATCCCCGGCCTGGGCCCCATGCGACTCGCCGTACACCCACGCCCGACGCCCAAGGGCGAAGACCCCCACCGCAACTTCGCGATCATTTCCGCGCGCCAACTGAACCGCAAGACCCAGCGCTTGGCCTACGCCTACCTGCTCTGCACCAGCCACTTTTGCTGCGGTCACCTGGAGCTCGCTTGCTACGAAAAAAACGGCGCGCTGACATTCTTTGGCGTACGCAACATGGTCCTGGCCAACGCGTCCCGCTTCACTGGCCACGCACTCAAAATCAAACAACTGGGCACCGCCGAATCCACGCCCACCGATTTCGCCCGCGCCTGCCAATCCGCCCTCACGACACTCGGCATCCCCACCACCTGGACCTCCCCCGCCGAATGCGTACGCCTCTCCGTACAACCCAACCTCATCCCCCCGGCCGACTGCATCCGAGTCCAACGCAATCTAACCGCCCGCTACGAGCGCCTCCATGCAAGGCTCAAGGATGCACGCGCCTAAGGGATGTAGACGCGCTCAGTCTTTCCGGGCTGGACAAGTACCTGCAATCTGAAAACGCGGCGGCCGGTTGAATCGTGATAAATGACTCGCAGCCGCTGCTCCAAGCCATCGTCGAATCCAGGCCTGGGAGCCCAGCACGCAATGCCATCGGCGCTCCTTGCCAATGGCATCACGTAACCAGGGGAAAACATTTTCGTGGTCACATCCGCATGCACCTTCGTGGGGTCCGTTCCAGCCGGCGGGTGAATAAAAATTCGATAGTGGGTAGGGTCGATGGAGAGGATCAGATCCCGAACGTGAATCACTCCCGGACTGGACGGCTCCACCACCACGTAAATCGGCGCGACCGACTCGTCCACCAAGTACATCTGACTGCCATCGTCTTCGGCGCCATCAGCCAACACGATGTTGTAAGTGCCTGCCGAAACACCGAAAAATGCATAGGCTCCCTGGTCATCGCTGGCTACGACACTATCGCGCTCGGTCCAGGCGTTTCGCAGTACGAGTTCGATGTCCGGCAATTTGAGGCCTTCTTTGTCCAAAACGACTCCAAGGATCGAAGTCCCTTGGGCTGGCCGCAAGTACAAGGTGAGTTCGACCCGTCCTTCGCTCGCCCGCGTCGGTGTTTGCCACAACCCAGCCCCTTGCCCCTGAGTCCAACGGGGAGGCAAAAGCCGCACACGCGACTCCCCAGGCTCGAGCTCCCCGGACCATTCACCTGCCCCCGACATGGGCTCCACCCTCATTTCTTGTTCGTGCTCCGTGCCTGCTTGCCCTTCCACTTCCCCCGCAAATTGGATGAAAGCCGTCGTTGCCGCTATGCCCTGCACATCAAATCCTCGCACGTGGATCCCTAGTGATCCCAGCGCCCCAGCCCCTGGATTCGGTTCAGGTGCGACCTCCTGCTGGGCGACTTGCTCGGTTGGAGATCTCAACTCGGACTGCACCTCCTCGCCTACTAGTTCATTGGGCACACTCGCATCCAAGCCGGTCAATTCAAAGTCACCCGCCGGTTGCATTCCCTCAGCCCCAGAACCCAAATGCCCGCTATAAAAGGCCACAGCAACAATCACGGCTAGCGGAACAAGAATCAAAAGTACGCGACGGAACATGGCAGAATGAAATTGAAAATTGCCCCGGGCCCAAAGACCCTTACTACGGCAAAAACTGGAGTTTGAGAATTCTACGACGAACCGGTCACTCAGAAAAGAGTCGACACCAGACCGCCAACCTTACCTGGGCACCACGGCCTCTTTTCCCTGTAGCGTCATGATGCGCTTTGCGATCTTGAACTCGCTGAGTAGCGGGTAGCGATCGGTGAAGTCCTTGAGGTCGAAGGCACTGTTGTCGATGGCTTCCAGATCCCAGGTGCCTGCCGCGAACCCCGAGATTCCCTGATTGATTAGCGGGAAGCGGCTTCCCGCTCGAGGCTCCCCATCGCGTCGTCCGCGGCAGCGGGCCACGACCCTGCCCACGTAGACAATTTCGTTTGGCAGGACCTCAAAGTGCGCCCAAACAAGACAGTTGAAAGTGCCGTACCAGGGACCATCCAAGTCACCACCTATCCCCCGTATGGATTTGATCTTATAAATGCCCGGCTTCAATTGGGCACTACAGAAGAACTCCAGATCACCGCCCGTCCAGTCCCCCTGGCCTTCGGGGATCATGTAGTCCTTCGAAAAATCGACCCCGGTCACCCGAACGCGAGTGGCCACGGCCCGGTATTCCTGCTTAAACGTTTTGGACGTCTTGATGCTAAAAAGAGCGATGGACCCTTTTTCAAGATCGATCGACTTCACGCCCTCGCGCAAGGGCATGTTGCCGGTGACACAAGACGAGCACAGGAGAAGCAAGAGGGCTAGGACGGAAAGAATCTTCATATCTACTGTGAAACAAGGGTTTGCAGTGTCACGAACGGCGTTCGATCGGCTCAATCGGGTTCTATCCTATGACTTCGGGCCTGCGCAGTCCCGGTCAAAGTATTTTCAACCATGTGGGACGCGCAGGCATAGAATGTTTGAGCGCGAAAGAGTCACCTATTTTTATAAGGCCATGGAGCGTTCATGATTAGACGGAGAAACATCGGATTCCTTGTGGTCGGCTTCGCCGCCCTGCTCGCATTGTATTTCCTCGATTCGGCGCGACGTTCCGAATCGGTGGTTGCAACCGAAACGCTTGCACCGGCGCGAGTGACTCTTCCGCCCAGCGAGGAAATCCCGCTCCCTGACCGCTCGACGGCGGAGAAGACCCGCGTCCCCGGCATCCTTCCAAAGGAGCCTGAACTTACCACGTCGATTGCCGAGRGCCCTCCGGTTGACCTGCCCCGCATGGTCGTCACCGTGAATCGCCGGAGCACAAGGATGGATGGAATTGCACTCCGCCAACTTTGGCTCGACTACGAGACCCCCGGTCTCTCGGACGTGCGCAGCCTTCTCAATACAAGCTTTCGAGCTCCGCCCGGCCGTCCATACCCCATGGTCGAGACCCTGGTCCCCGCAGCGGGCCTCACCATCGAAGTAGTACCCAAGGGAACCCAACCTGGAGGCGGCCGTCGGCGAATGGAACTAACCGACGGTTTTGGCATGGCGAGTTTCGCTGACATCCCCCCCGGGCCCTGCAAAGTACTGCTATGGGGTGCGCATCCAAGTGAGGGTAAAAATGAAGAGCTATGCCTCGACCGTCGAGTGGTCCATGTGCTGAAGAGTGACTTTGAACTCTCCATCAAGATCGCCACTTCCTCGTGCAGCGCATCCGGCCAGGTTGTCAATTCTGCTGGACATGCCATTCGTGGGGCACGCATTGTGGCTAAGCTCAATTCAGAAGATGTGGGGTGGAACTCCGACTTGGTTTTTTTCGAAAAACTAGCGCCCGTGGTAAGAGCCGTAACCAACTCGAGGGGAGAATACACCCTGAAGAACCTCGTCCCTCTGGACAGCCAAGCGGCTTCGAAATACGTGCGACTCGGAGCTTACCAAGCTGAGATGTACGACCTTTTCGTGGAAGCCGAAGGCTACGTCCCGATGCAAATGCTCATCGCCCCCATAAGTATCGACCAATTTGCAAGAGCCCGCGATTGGCTAGCGGAAGCCCGAGCCCTCGTCACCGAATTCAAGTCCTCCCCTTCAAAGCAAAAGCCCACGGAGGATATTGTAACCCCTCTCTACCGGGGCGACTCCCAGGTCCTTCCCAACATCACTCTCTACCGGACCGCAAAAGTAGCTGGCACCCTTTTCGGCAAGAGCGGTACGGCCCTTGCAGACATACCCGTTTGGCTGGTGCCCATGACCCACAAATCCACGCAGCCCGGGGTCGCCACCGAAATCGGAATCGCCACCCCAATGGAGTTGCCCTGGCTGCGGACCACGTCAGAAGGCCACTTTACCATGCCGCCTATTCCACCCGGAACCTATCGCTTCCAGGCCCTGATCGGCACGAAAACTTTTGAGCCCATCACGGACTTCCCTTTGAATGTAAAGGAAGGCCAATCGTGGCTAGACATGCACGTGAGAATCCCCACCCAAGAAGCGGCGGGCCTCATGCAGGAACTTAGGACCCGGCTTCGTTAGGAGTGCCCGCTTCGCCGTCTTCGTGGCGTTGCTTGAGGCGGGCGCGGCGGGCGCCTTTGGTGTTGGGGGTCAGGCCCATGGCGTCCGGGCGAGTTTCATTGCCCAGGGCGCGCAACATCAAGTGCCAGGCGCGCGCGTCGCGGTCTTCGAGTTCGGCGCGCGAGAAGACGCGTTCGATGGACGCTGTGATCAATCGCTTGGCTTCATCGGAACGCGCAACGGTGCCGCCGAAGACTTCGATCATGCGCGTCTTGAGGAACTCGCGGCCTTCGCCGCTGAGCATGCGGCCGCCGGGTTCGGGCAGGAGGATGCCTTCGCGGTTGAACAGGCTGGAGAGGATCACGCCCACGGAAACAGCCAGGTTGAGAGACGTGTGCTGCTCGGAAGTGCGCACGTGCGCCAGGCGGTGGCAGAGGTCGACCTCCTCCTTGGTCATGCCCATCTCTTCGGCGCCGAAGACAAGGGCCAGGCGGTGATCTCCGGTGGCTAGCTTCTCTTGAATCTCGGGCAGTAACTCGCGCCAATCTTCGCGCAGGCGCTTGCCGCGAACGCGCGCGGTGAAACCGATTACGGTTGTCGTGTCGGCCAAGGCTTCCTTGAGCGTGGCCACGGTTTTCACCTGGGCCTTGGCCTCTTCGACGCCGTGGGACATTTGCACGAACTCGGGGTGCACCAACATGGATGGACGCCCGGGATCGACCAGGTAGAGCTCACAGGGGCCGAAGTTTTGACTCGCGCGCAGGATCATGCCCACGTTGCGCGGGCCGGCGGGACGGCACAGGATGATGCGT
The DNA here is from genome assembly GCA_016764635.1 of Planctomycetota bacterium. GTDB lineage: Bacteria > Planctomycetota > UBA1135 > UBA1135 > NORP259. The sequence continues at coordinate 3,760 of JAESRM010000269.1, read as the reverse complement.
ATCATTCTCCCCTCCCGAGTCGGCTGACGAAGAAGCTGCTGTCGGCGGAGAGCGCCTTGTGCTCTTTCGGCAAAGGACCAAAGCGCCGCAAGCTCAAGCCAGGCCCGAGCACCAGCCCCTGCTCTTCGAAGAGGGCTTCGGTCACGCCCGGCCACCAGCCGGGGGTATAGACGTTTCGCTGCCCGGCGGGCGCGAGTGATTTTCCTTCGTACGACATTTCGAGGGGGGACAGCCAGTGATCCTGCACTTGAATGGAGAGGGAGAGTGTATGGCCCGGCACCTCTTTGAACTGCACGTTTAGCGGGGTTTTGGCCGTGAGAAGCACGGCGTCTTCGCGACCGGCCAAACGCTCGACCTGGTCCTCGAATCCCACGGTCCACTCCATTTTGATCGGTCGGCGCGTGCCGTCCTGCTTCTTAGGCACCAGACCTGCGTGAATCCTTACGGGCCGGCCCGCTTCGCCCTGCACGATCACCCGCGTCCAGATGCCCGCATCCCGATGGACTTCCGCCTGGCTCTTGGAGCCGGTTTCGGGCCAATCCGTTCCATAGGGTGCACGGATGACCTGCATGGCGGCCTGATAGGGTGAGGGCTCCCCCGCGGCGAGGCCATCCACGGACCAAACCACCGGCGCCTCGCGTGCGAAGGTCTCGACCCATAGGGTGCCCTGGCCCTCAAGCGTGACCGAACCAGTCAGGGGCGTCTGGCGCCCAAGCCGGCCGGATTCCGTGGGCTCCACACGGGCCCCGCGGAAGCGTCCTTTCACCATGCGCCAACGCACCGTCACCGGCTGCGCACAATCGAAACGCAGCTCATAACCAAAGCGAACCGGGACCTGGGCAGCGGCAGCCTGCAGCTGCGCCCATTGCTCCTGCTGTGATTCGTCCAAGCCTTGCGCGCGCAAAATCGCCTGGCCCGAGTCATCGAAACCCAACCAACCGGCGGCCGAGTTCTCCTCCAAGTGCAGGTTGGCCCCCACCACCGCACGCCGGGCCAAACCCGCATCCCAAACCGTCGCGACGGGTTCGCTGGGATACTGGTCGCCAAACTGAAAGCCCATCAAATCACAGAGCACGTCCGGCACATAGCGACTGGAAAGTACGCGGGCATCCGTGCCCGGAGCGAGCCGAGTGGGAGACCAGAGCCACATGGGCGAGCGCACCATTTCGCTACGGAAGACCGCTCCGCCTCGGCTCTGACCAGATTCAGGTTTCGGACCTTGGGTAGAGATCAGCGCTACAAGGGCTTGTTCCACACGGCCCGCTTTCTCCAGATGGTTCATGAAGCGGCCCACCACCGCGTCCAAATCCGCGAGCTGACCTTCCCGCACTCCGGCCATGAACGCCGCGTGAATGCTGGAACCGCGCGACCGCAGGATCGCCCGGCGCACCTCTTCAAACTTGCTGGGGTCCTTGTCAACCAACTCCACACTTTGCTGAAGTCCAGGGTTCTGCGGAACCAAGGCGGACAGCCGCGCACGCACATGTTTCATGACATTGGGCGAAGGGTCCAAACCCGGGCGCATGGCGTCGGCACTCTGCACCCACGCGAACACGGGCTTGCCGCCAGCCAGCGCGTCCTTCCAAGCATCCCGAGCGACCATTTCAACCCGGTCGCTGCGCCGCAAGGAATCGCCGAGCACATTGGGACCCACGTAGCTGTCAAAACCCTGGTGCAGCCCTGAAATCTCCGGACTGAATTGGGGCAAGGCCATGGACGCCAGGGTCGCGAAGCCCTGCTCCCCCAAAAACTCGGCCAAGGTCTTTTCGCTATCGGCCAAGGCACTCAGTCCGCCCTCGTGCACGGATCCCACACCATGGTGCAGCGGACTGCGCCCGGTCATCAAGGTGGACATCTCACTCTGGATGCCCGTCGATTGAATCACGTGACCGGGGAAGTCGACTCCCTGCTTGCGCAGGCGTGCCAAGTTCGGAGCGATTTTCGCGTCCAGTTCGCCCCTACCAAACCCATGCACGGCGAATACCAACAGAACCGAAGGCGCCGCCGCATTCGCGTCCAGCAACTGCCCCACGTCGACCGACGTGCTTTCGACCGTGAACTCCTGGGCCTCCCCACCGCAACCGAACAGCGCCAGCAGGCAAGCGCCCAATCCAATGAACCAACCCGATGTGTTTTGCATGAAGATATCTAGTCCGCCTGTTGTATTTGCGTTCATCCTGACCTACCCGGCCAAGCCCAATCTATAACCTTATTGGACCCCAAAGATAACCAAATCCCTGGCCCGGTTCTCGGAGAATGAGCGAACCGACCCTTCCGGTGCCTGGGTAGCCCAGCAACCTCCCCACGGCAACAATGCTCCGCTTGGTTTCATCCCCAGGGCACATCCAAGCCACGCTCAGATTCCCCAGAGAATCCGATCCGTATGGAGTTTGTTTGAATGGGCAAGTTCACCGGGCGAATGGGGCTTTGTTGCTGATTCCCCCTTCCCCTCCAGCGATCGATCGATATTGTTTCCGGCTATGAATATTACAACTCGACTGCAGCGGTGCCTGGCCACCGGACTGCCGCTCCTGCTCTCATTGGCCCCGTTGATGGCCCAAGACTCCGCTCCGGTTGATTCCGGCGCAATGCTGAATTCCCTGCAAGCCAAGTACGGCAACAAGACCAAAAAGTATGGCTCCTTGGCGAAGAAGACCGCCAAGCAGGTGAAGAAGGCCCTCTCAAAGACGAAGTGGTCTTTGGCAGGCCCTATGGAAACCCTGGGAGACCACCCCTACCTGCAACTCATCGGTGAACTCACGAAGCAAGCCCATGCCTTTGACGGCAAGAAACCCGGCGCGCGGGTAGACAGCTTGCTCGAAAAAACCCCCTGGGCGCCGCGCCTCGAACTCGACATCGGCCTCGACTTCGGATCCGACCGCCCCGTCCCGGAACACCGCTCTGGCTTCATCAAACTTGGCGAGCTACCCGCTGCACAAGCAGGCTTCTCCCAGCTCCCCGTCAATCAATACCTCTACGGGTTCCGGGAGATCGTCGGTTGGCGATACACCGTCCAAAGCAAGCGTGGTTTGAGTTTTGGAGGTCGCCAGCCCGGCGAGCCCACCCTTCTAGAACCCCAGCTCCCCGTCACCGAAGAACTGCGCACCCAACTTGAGGGGTACTCGCCAGATGTCGCCCTGTTCGCACTCCCTGCGCTGACACACGCCATTCACGATCAGCTAGCCAAACGACGGGCCGCAGATTCCAAAGGCATGCCCGCATTGGATGAGGCTTTGATTTTCATGGACTCCCAGTGGAACGGATTCACCTACAAGGTGCCCTTCTCCAAGGAAGCTCAACAAATCATCATCACGCCCCACCAACTGCTGACAAACCCCTACGGATTCGTGCATCAATTCAGCAGCACCGGTGCCATGGTCGGTGCGGGCGACATCCCGTTTGTTTGTGACCCGTCAAGAACCAAGTTCGCCAAGCAATTCATGGGATTGGAATTGACGGTCAGTGACTTCGTGGGCAAGACTGCCAAAGCGTTGAAGGTGAATGCTGAGTATGAATCTACCAGCGCCTATATGGTGCGCTACAAGATGCTGATCGAGTTGATTGCCTACTCCATTTTGGTTCCCGACCAGCCCTATCCTCGGTACCTGAAGACCTACGACTTCCCTGAAGGTAAAGTCGATGGCGAGCGCGGCACCCACATCCCCTTCGATGTCCCGCGCCGCCACGCGATCCTCGCTTGGGCCTATGCGGACAAGGACCCGGTCGTGCTGGCCGATTTCCAGCAGGGTGAACCACTTGT
>JAESRM010000147.1 GCA_016764635.1 Planctomycetota bacterium | reverse complement strand
GGAGGTGGCTAGGATCTTGCCTAGGAGCAGGGCTAGGATGAGCTTAGGTGCGAGGCTGCCTTCTAAATGTTCCAGGACCTGGAGCATGGAGGCAGCAGACGAACACAATGAAGCGCGAAGCGCTTGGACGGCAGCCCAAGGAGCCGCGATTCAAGAGCGGCGAGCTAGGGGAGTGATTTCCGCTGGCCCGGATGCCAGAGGGGCCAGATGGCGGCGCGAATACGCTCCCGCGACCGTTGCAGGCTGGATCGCTCGTCTAGGCTGAGGCTTCAGCCACCCCTCCTCGACGGTCGATACCTATATGTGGTACTATGAGGTACCTCAACGCAAGGAACACAACATGGCCAAGAACACGAGCATCACCCTAGGCGACCACTTCGAGGGCTTCGTCAGCGCCCGCATCAAAGAAGGCCGCTACGGCAACGCCAGCGAGGTCATCCGGTCTGGCCTGCGCCTCCTCGAAGACTACGAACGCAAGATCGAAGCGCTCCGCCACGCCCTTATCGAAGGCGAAAATAGTGGAGAGGACACCCCTCTCGACATGGAAGAGATTATTGCCTCCGCCCGCAGGAAGGCTGGCTTGGGTGCGTGAAGTCCTCAAGCGGCCTCGCGCTTACGCTGATTTAGAAGACATATGGCTCTACACCCATGAGCAATGGGGCGAAAAGCAGGCAGACCGCTACATGCGGCGGCTGGATGAGGCGCTCAAGGAATTGGCAGGATCTCCTGAGCGCGGCAAATCTGCGGAGACGATCCGCGCCGGGTACTACTCGATCCATATCGGGCGACACCTCGTCTTCTACACCTTTACAGATACGATTGTCAGCGTCAGGCGGGTGCTTCACGATCAAATGGACGTAGGGCGGCACTTGTAGCGAACGCCTCCAATCATTTGAAAGCCCCACCGATYRCATGYGAAGTYRGYGCATTCGACGWATTSCRACNRKKCGTGNCKGKMCWSKTSCCNNYRRCSGAAYCRSSCRAGYSKATNKAYGMWSYCGCCGGCGTGGGCCGGGGAGTTGATGGGGGAGTTGACCTGGGAGGTGTACAGGGTCCAGCGGTGGGAGAGCAGGGTGTGGATGACTGGACAGTACGCAGTCGGGACTACTTCGATCGTTTATCGGAGGCAGGGCTTAGTGGGTACTGTCGTGGTGTGGTGCCATTCTCTCACTCCGTCTGATTTTGCTTGTCGTGTTATCTCATGTGTAGAGACTGATCGGGAGGGGGAGGGGCTGGGGTTGCGGGATAAACGATCGAAGTTGTCCCGACTGGGTACTGCATTGGGTACTGCGTTCGACTGGGTACTGCGTTTGGGCAAGGCACGATCCAGGGACATGTTGGTCGCCACGCGGACTACGCTGATCAACCATGTTCGTGGGCAGATGAAATCAATTGGCGCAAAGCCGGGCACGCGCGGCGCTGCGTACTTTCACGAGTGGGCGCGTGAGCAAGTGCCCGAGGAATTGAAGATTGCTTTGGATCCTATTCTTGACCTGCTTGGCGATGTTGACAAGCAGATCAAAGTGATTGACACCGAACTCGAACGCCTCGCTGAAGAGGTGTACCCGGTGACGCAGGTATTGCGCCAGGTGGATCGCGTAGGATTGCATACGGCACTACGATTCGTATTGACCGTGGAAGATCCATTTCGAATCAAGAAAAGCCGGGATGTGGCGACTTGCTTTGGGCTGGTGAGTAGGCGCAAGCAGTCAGGTGTCCGCGACCCCGAAATGCGTATCACCAAAGCGGGCAATAGGGACATGCGACGACTTTTGGTGCAGTGCGCGCAACAGATGCTGAGCGCCAAAGGAAAGGAATCCGACTTGCGCACGTGGGGCCTGAGCCTAGCGTCGCGAGGGGCGAAGGCGGCCAAGAAGAAGGCTGTGATCGCGACGGCGATGAAGCTGGCAGTACCGCTGCATGTCCTCTGGAGAACGGGGCAAGTGTACGAACCACTGAAAAACACAACTGGCAGGGTCCCAAGCAAGGTGGCGTGTGCCTGAAAGTTGGTCTACGGATCAAACAAACAAGTAAACCGTGAGAGCAATTCGAAAGACGAAAACCGCCCAGTCCGGGTAACTGCGAGCCAAGAATATTCTCTGGTCTTGGCCGAACCCCCTTCGGGGCGCAGAGGTCGTTGGATAGATAGCAGCACCCAGCTGGGCGGACCTCATCAAGCGCCGGGTCACGGAAGTGACCACCACCGAGTGCGCATGGAAGCAAGGCGGAAATCGTCACTCGATCCACTCACGACAACTCAACAGAATCGCAAAAAACCAAACGGTGTACCTTGACAGGAAGGGGCCTTCTCATGGAAGGAGTTCCAAAGGCAAATTTCCGGGGGATGGGCGGGAAGGAGCAGCGAGCTGAGAGGTGAGCATGGGGTCGATTGTAGGGACCGGGTACGCAATGGGGTCGCAGGGAGAGAGGATGGGCAGTGGGAAGGGGCTTAAGGGGCAGGATTTGATGATGGGGCCATAGGGTTGAAGCCGGGACCCAGCGCTTCGAAGTCAGAGTTCCGGACCCGGACACCCTTTTGCTCAAGTGGCCAGATCAGCGCGAGATGCTCTTCCGGCGCAACCGCGGGATGGTGCAAACCGAACTCGACTTCTATGTCGGAACAAAGGCCGCTGGTAACGATGACTTCGACAACCAAGCGGAAGTCCCAGTGACAGATTTGAAGAAACCACGGGTGAGAATTGACCTCCGAACGGTTCATGGAAGATCGAGCCACGCGATCCATGCAGGACTTGCGGGGTCGCATTCAGAGACCCACGACTGTCGGCTTTGACCCCAATCAGAAAGATCCCGGACCAGTCGGTCCGGGATCTATCTTGAGTTGTGCAACCTAGTTTGAAGCGCAAGCCCTAGGCCCTTTCTAGCTACAAGCGGAAACGCAGGCGCTTGGGGAGGAATCGCGACAGAGCGCTCGCTGCCGTCGCAGAGTCCGCAAACCAGGACAAGACATCAATGGCCGGCTTAGCTTGCGATGTGGCATCCGAGGGCGGACCGTTCAGGTACACCATCTCTTCTAGACTCTTCTCCAGGGTTGTATCTTGATCCTTGAGTCGCTCCAGTTCGGCTTGCGTGTCGTTGTTCGCTTGAATCGCCCACGCGGAAAAAGCGCTGTGCTTGGTTTCCAGACTTGCTGTGTGTTCCTGATAGCGAGCGTATTGGACTTGCAAATCCTGCAGACCTGTTTGAGCCTCGTGACGATCTCGTGCGACCTGTCCGGCCAACTCCTGCTGCTGGGTTGAGATAACGTTCGCTTTGGCTTCATAGGCTAGAGCCTGGAAGGCCAACTCTGCGCGGCGCTCGTTCTCGAGTTGTACGGCGAGAGCATTGCGAAGCCGCGCCGTGTACGAGGTGATGCGGGCTGCGATGGCGTTCCGAACAGGTACCGGTGTTTGAGTCCAGTAGTTTGATTTTGTGATACGCAACCAAATTTCACCGGCGGCGTCATGGTCTCCCTGTTGCTCAAGCGCTTGAGCCCAGGCCACATCCGCCATGAACATTCCTTCGGAGGAGTGGGATTGACCCAGCTCTTCACGGGCTTGAGCCAGGCCAGAGAAAAGCCGATTTACGTCTTCGATGGAGGCCTCGGGATTCCTTGAGAACTCGTCGTAGGCCACCAACGATGCAAAGAGTGCGGCATGGGGTCGCAGCTCGCTGTCCATCGCAACGGTTTCGGGGTGCAGCAAGCCCTGCTTCGACTCGAGCATCGAGCGCAATCGGGCATAGTCGCGGTGACGCGCTGCGGTATATGCCGAGCTCAAATCCGTGCCAGCTTCGCGGGCGAGGCGCACCTCGAGTTCCTTAACACCCACCAGGTAACGGCTTTGATTGGCGAATTGAAAGCGGGTCACGGGCCGCACCTCTTTCAAGACGCTGTGCGCCCAAGTGGCCGAACGCGCCAGCAGGTGGTCTTGAACGAATTGCTCCAAGCCACAAAAAGCCGTGGCGCCTTCTCCAGCCTGCAAGTCCCGATCTAAGGCCCGCCCTAGATCCGATCCCGATTGGGCTCCCGTATAACCAAGGTGATTGTGGTCCTTGCAATCATCGAGGGTGCTGTGAGATTTCGTACTGGGCGGAGTGTAGCCGCTCTGGCACGAGGTCGTGACAAGGGTTGCACTGAATGCGCAAATCAGCGCGGGGCGTAAGAGTTTCATGGCTTGTTGGGGTGGTAACAGGTAAGCGCCTGACCCTAGTTCGAAAAACGAAACTAATAGTCGTAGCCCTTCGGTTTTTCCCCAGGATACCGAATCACCACAGTCAATGGGGCAGTGGCTTCGGATCCTGCCCGAGCGCCGCCTCCGACTCCCCACTTACCCAATAAATGGCAGAGGCCATGGGAGCAAACGGCATGCTTCCATGGCCTCTGCGTCAGATAACCCGAGCCACCCATTGAAGGTTTTGACCGGGTCAAGTCGTTGCTTCAGGGTCTATCCCATGAACCCTGATTCACGAACCTGCAGAGTGGAATTGGGCCACCTGGGAGTCCAGTTTGCTCACCATTGAGGACGTGGTTCGGGCTGAAGCCGCCAACTCTTCCGCGCTGGCAGCGTTGTGCTGAACCGTCAAGTCCAAGCTGTGCACGGCCTGGTTCACTTCGCCGATTCGTTCCGCTTGAATTCCAGTAGAGTCGAGGATTTCGCGCATGAGCTTGCTGGTTTCGGTCGTGCTATCCATGACTTCGATCAGCAAGTCTTGCACTTCCTTCGCCAATGCAGCGCCTCTTTGGGTTCTCGAAGTTGATTCCCGAACTCTTTCGCCGGCATCGCTCGACGCCTGAGCACTGCTCTGTGAGAGGTTCCGGACCTCATCCACAACGATGGCGAATCCCCTGCCGGCCTCTCCAGCGCGGGCAGCCTCAACCGAACCGTTGAGTGCCAATAGGTTGGTCTGGAAGGCGAAAGCATCGATCAGTTCACTGATCTTGGCGATCTCAACGGAAGATGCGGTGATCTCGTCCATGGCGATCATCATTTCCTCGGTGCGTTCGTGGCCGCGCTTGATGGACTCGGTTGCACGTTCAAAGAGTGCAGCTGCCTCTTCGACAGATTTGGAGGTTTTGTTGGTCATGTCCGTGACCTCCGTAGTGGATTCCATGATGTGCGACAGGTGCTTCGCTTGATCGATGGAGCTGTTTGCCAAGCTCTCACTGGTGCTGGTCAGTTCGGCGGTGTTGCCGCTGATTTCTAGAGATCCAGTCCGAATGTGGCCGACCAGGGTCTCTAACTTTTTGAGGAACGTGTTAAACGCCTGGCCGAGTTCGCCAAATTCATCCTTGGAGGATTCATCCACGCGGTGGGTCAAGTTTCCGGTTCCCTCTGCAATGTCCTGGAAGCGGCCAAGCAGGGTGGAGATGGGTCGCAGGATCGTTCTAGAAAGAGCCACGCCGCCAATGATCGCAGTCAGAGCTATGATCAGACCAAAGAGAAGAAAACCACGCATCGTGGAGACTGCGCTTGCCGACGCTTCCGTGGCTAGGACTTGCGTCTCTTCCTGGGTGGCCTGAACTTGCGCTAGAGATTCGGTGATACCGTTCTCTTGCGCTTCCTGCATGAGGTCAATGGTGTGCCTCATGGTTTCGAAGGCTTCTAGAGAAGCGGGTACTCCAGCCAGAGCCTTTTCTAGATCGACCTTCGCCGCTTCTAGGTTCGAAAGGTGGAGTTGCCTCCATGTGCCATATTGCTTTTCAAAGTCATCCCGAAGGCTTATTGCGGAGGGTGGCAGTGACTCGCTGCCTTTCAAGATCCGCTCATGGACCTGGTCCAAGTTGCTTGCACTTTGACTGACCAGCGCTTCAAAGTCTGCCCCTTCCGCGCCATCCATTGCCTGCAATTCAGCTTGCAGCACTTGATAGGCATCACGGTCGCCGTTGAGCAAAAGAGCGATGCTCCCATACAGTAACTCCAAGCGAGGGAGATCCGTCTGCACAAGCGTGCCGAACTTATCTTCCGCCAAGTGGCGGTTGGTCTCCCGCATGTCGCCTAACTGGTCGTACCCCACGCCCACCAGAGCGGTGGTTCCGAGGATAGGAGTGATTACAAGAAGGATGAGTTTGGTTTTGATACGCATAGGTGAACCTGATTGGTTGTCCTTCTGAATCGCCCCGCCTGGGGTCTCTTCTGAATAAGCTGAATCCAACCATCCCATCCCTCGGACGGTGCTAGCGAAACGGCCAACCAAACCCAGTCCAAGGGGATGCACTCTCCCAATGCGGGGCACTATCCAAGGAACCCCCAATACGGGTCGGCCGGTGGGAGCGCTCCCTCTGGACTCACTGAATTACACCGTTTATCCAGTGGGAAGGAATTCCAAAGGGGCAGTCTCGGGGGATGGGCGGGAAGGCATAGCGAGCTGAGGGGCGAGCATGATGCGGAYTGTAAGTGATTGAGGGAAAAATGGGCCTGGGGGAAAGGGGATGGGTGACTTGAAGGCCGCGGACCTGAATCGAAACCGAGGGCGACTCGGGATTGGATCGAAACGAAGCGCAGGGGGTAATGACCGGACTCTCCATAATCAGTGCAACCTAATTAGGAGTCCAAGCGCCCACGGACTGCTGGCCGATTCGTGAAAGGACCTCTCAGCTCCGATCACTTTCAAGCAAGGCTCGCTTCCCAATGCCTTGATGGAGGACGTGGTGCTAGGCGCCAGGGAATCTCATCGGGATGCACACGCCGATCTCCCAAACCGCAGGAAGGACGCAAAGTAGCAGTTCACCTGGCACTTAATTGCCGCAAACAGTGGCAAGGAGTCTGACACTGTATTCACGGACCCCAAAAATCAGTTATCTTAAAACCATGCGTTCTACCATTATCGTTCTACCTATTCTGATTGCGAGCTTATTGGCTTTCACCTTATCGACCTGCTCCGAACCAGCGCCCGTTCGCCGCAATGTCTTGTTGATCACCCTGGACACCATTCGGGCTGACTACTTGTCATGCTATGGCGAACAGAATGCGCAAACCCCCCACCTGGATAGTTTGGCCGAGGCCGGAGTGCTATTCAGCCGGGCGCAGTCGTCCTCCGCAGTCACCCCCGTATCCCACGCTACGATTCTGACCGGGCGTCTGCCTTACGAGCATGGCCTGCGTGTCATTGCTGGTGGCGGTGGTTTTCAGTTGGAAAAAGAACAACGGAGCATGGCCTCCATTTTCAAGGAAGCTGGCTACCAAACGGCTGCCATTCAAAGTGCTTTTCCCGTGTCGCGAACATTCGGACTCGAGCAAGGTTTTGATGTTTTCCAGGACATGGATGGTAGCTTCCTCAAGTCGAATCTGGCGTACACGGCGGCTTGGGATATGGGCGATCTGCAACGTCGATCCGACACGACAACAGACATGGCACTCGAGTTCATTGATTCGGCCGAGGAGCCTTTTTTCCTCTGGATCCATTACTGGGACCCGCATGACGGGGCGCTTATCCCTCCCAAAGAGTTCATGGACCAGAACTCCGAGAAGCTAAAAAGAGGTACAGCTGCAACGGACAAAAGAACTGCGATGTACGCGCTTGAAGTGGAGTACCAAGACACCCAAATTGGTCGGTTGCTCGACGGATTGCGCGATAGGAACCTCATGGATGATGCGCTGATCGCGACGGTCTCGGATCATGGGGAAGGTCTGCGCGACGGACTGCTCGACCATGATTGGCAACACCATGGAATCACTTATCAAGAGCAACTCCATGTCCCTATGATCATTTCGGGCCCAAACCTGCCCAAGGGAACAATAGACAACAGGTTGGTCAGTTCCGTGGATTTGGCGCCCACCCTATTGGAACTCGCCGGGCTACCCACGACACAGGGCGCTGGGAAATCCCTCCTGCCCTTTGCACCTCGACCTGATTCCGATTCATTGCGCTGGGCCTACTCCGATCAGATCAACGCCTTTGACTGGAATGCTGGGTTCATTCATTGGGTGCCCAAAGCCTCCTTTTTGCATGTTGTGACCGATGGGGATTGGAAGCTGATTTACAGACCTCACATGCCGTTTTCAGAATCCGAAATATTCCACCTGGCCGAAGACCCTGCGGAGGCGAGCAATTTGATTGCAGATGAGCCCAAGCAATTCAGACGATTGGCTGAGAACCTCGCAGCCCGCAACCCGTGGGTGTTCCAGGCTTTTGAAGGCGAAGGCATGGGCGACAGTGGACGCGAAGCCCTGGCCAACATCGGCTACGCCCATTTGGAATCTGGCGACAAGGTGAACTGGTGGTGGGAGTGCGCCCTCCATCCGAACGACAAGCTAGAGAGCCGAGGTCGCTGCCCTATCGAAACCGTGGGGAACACTTGCTCATTCCCCCTCCTCCCTCGAACCGATTGGACCCTGCCTTCCAAAATCCCCCCCAAAGTAAAGTAGGGACCGCACAACGGGGCCGCCTGGGGCGGAACCGTTTGCCCCCAAGGATGGACCTACAATCGCGCGCGCGAGCTGAAGGCGGAGGCCGCTAAAACGAACCCTGCGGCGGGATGCCCAATTCCAACTCACTCATCGATCATGGTGACCGGCATTGGTGGAAGGAGTTTCAAAGGGGCAGTTTCGAGGGAGGGGCGGGGAGCAGCAGCGAGCTGAGGGGCGAGCATGGTGTCGGTTGTAGGGTTTGGGGGGCAAAATGGGGCTGTTAGGAATGACTGTACTCAGTCGGGACAACTTCGATCGATTAATGGACGGCCAGATTGGGTACT
>JAESRM010000268.1 GCA_016764635.1 Planctomycetota bacterium | reverse complement strand
GCCCCACACTCTCCCCATGCTCAAATCCCGCCCCACCAAAAGCCTGCTCGGCCTGCCCCTTGCTGGGCTGATCTGCCTGGCCGGCGCCTGGTCCCTATCCGCTGCCTTCCCCACCCAAGAGCCGGCATCCCCCGACCAGGCTCCCCACGAAGCCGCCGAAGAGCACACCGAACTTCAACTGGGCATGAAGACCATGTACCGCAGCATGAAAGCCATGCGCCCCATGCTCAGGGACTTTGCTGCCAACCAAACTTCCATCATAAAAATTGTCGAGTCCCTAGAGGGCGCGCTCATCGTGGGCCTTTCCCAAGCACCGCCGCGCCCCGACGGCGAAATGAGCGACAGCGAATGGATCCAGTACCAGATCACCTACAGGCAAAAAATCAACACGGCCCTCGGCGTCGTCCTTTCCATGGAACTCGCCGCGCACAAGGGCGAAGCAGAAACGGTCATCGAGATGTACCGCAGCCTAGGTCGCCACAAGAAAGACGGTCACGGCTCCTTCAAGTTGGACTGATCCGCCATGTGGACTGCCATCACAATCGTGTGGCTCGCTTGTTTGCCCAGCCCCATTCTGCAAACGGAATCTCCGGCCGCGGCCTCCCTTCAGGAGCCGACTGCCGAAACCCGTACGGATTGGGGCCTGGGTGAATCCACGCGCCAAATGCTCATTCAGCGCTGCGGGGATTGCCACAATCCGCAAAGTGACAATCGCAAGGCCAAACGGGCCCTGCTGGACATCGGGGATCTGGCAAGCGTGACCCAGGATTTCGTACTGGCTGGAAATGCGGAGGACTCCGACCTTTATTACATGATCGTGGAAGGCGACATGCCCCCCCCGAAGTCGGACGTGCAAGCGCCGTCCGAGCAGGAGCTGGCCTTGCTACATGCATGGATTTCCTCGGGTGCTGAGCCGCCGGTAAACACGCCCGTAATCGCGGAAGACCCCTCGCCTGCAGAAGGCACACCGTGGACCCGCTACGTGTCGCGGACCCACCCGCTTTGGATTCACTTCCCTTTGGCGCTGCTACCCGTCGCGTTCCTAGCAGCGGCCCTAGCGCGCCTCTTCAAGAGCTCCGCCCTGCGCACCACCGCACTGTTCTGCGCAGGCTTGGCCGTGCCAGCTTCGATATTTTCAGTGGCTAGCGGTTGGCTGCACGCGGCGGAAGCCCCCGGTCAAGCAGGGATCGATCTACACCGCTGGCTCGGTGTTGCAACGGCTGTGACTTGCGCAGCCGCAATGCTGGCGCGCAAGCGCCCAGGAGTGTTCCTGGCCCTGCTAGGTCTGGCCGCTGCAATAGGTGGAGCCGCCGGGCACTTCGGAGGCCGCCTCACATACGGTCCCGACTTCTTCCCCTGGTAAGCGCACAGCGCTCCCCAAACCAACACAAGCTAGCGGGTCGAAGTCCCAGGGTGTCCAGGTTCAAATGAACCGGGACACCCTGGGACTTTGGCCCGCTAGCTTGTTCCAAGGGCTCTCCTCTGGGCGCCTGCCCCAGGTTGGTGCACCCGACGAAACAAACCCGGACCTTTGCAACTTCCATTACGGCTGCGACCGGCCGGCGAACGAAGGACACTTCAACGCCCATGCAATCTACCGTATTGGAAAGCTTTCACCGGCCTCGCGTTGCCCCCTCCTCCAAATTGTTATGCCGAAATCCCTTAAGAACATTGTGATGGATATGCGTTCCCTGGAGGCCTTTCCGAAGGTCGCCACCAGCGTCTTGTCTATCGCGAACCAGCCCGGAGTGATCCCCGCGGACGTGATCGAAGTCGTGCAGACCGACGCCGGAATCACTGGCAAAGTCCTCAAGCTCTGTAACTCCGCCTACTACGGCTTCCAACGGGAAGTCGGATCCTTGCAAGAGGCTGGCAACATGCTGGGCACGGACACCCTGGTCAACCTGGTACTGACCAGCAGCGCCAACAAATTCTTCCGCAGTGCGGGCAATGTGGCCCCCAAACGACAGGAAGAACTTTGGACCAGTTCGATCACCCAAGCCTTGGCCAGTCGCCTGATCGCTAAAAAATTCGGGTATGAGAACCCGGACCGAGCCTACACGGCGGGTTTGATGCAGAACATTGGCACCATCGTCATGGACCGCTTCTACACCGACGAGCTCGGCCATGTGCTCGCGGAAGTGCAAGCAGGGAGCTCAGCCCTGGCTGCTGAACGGGCGGTACTCGGAATCCACCACGCCGAAATCGGTGCACGCCTGGCCACCAAGTGGGAACTCCCGGAGTCCCTAACCGACACCATCCGCTTCCACCATGACCCTGGCAACGCCACCATCGACCCGGAATTGGCCTGCACGGTACACCTGGCGGAAACCATGATGGACATCCATACAGATGCCGATGGGACCGTGGTGGCTCCGCACGAGGTATGCCAAGCAGCATTCGACTTGACCGGCCTCACCCCTGAGGACTTTGAGGTCCTGCAGATCGAATTGCAAGCCGAGCTCATCAAGGCCCAAGCGCTCTTCTCGGCCTGACCTCAGGCCCACTTGGGAAGCTCACTTTGGCCGGCTAAGGCCCTTCGGGAACAGCGTATTCCCCGGGGGCGCCTTCCAGCTCGTCCGCACTCAGAAACGGTGCGGGGTCGGCGAGGCGCCTGGCTTCAAACGATCCCTATCGAAAGCATTCCATGGGGTGGGCAACGGGGGTCGAACCCGCGACCTCCAGGATCACAACCTGGCGCTCTAACCAACTGAGCTATGCCCACCATGGATGCTTGAAGCGGAGAGGAATATCCTCTGGTGAGGCCCCAATGTCAAGTGCCCTGCGAAGAAATTCGCCTGGACCTTGCCCGAGGGGCCTGATTTTTTAGCTGGACTGGCGGGCGGCGTCCAAGTGTTGGCGTCCGATACCCAAACGCGACCAAAGGCGCTGGGTGAAGCTGACCGCCTGCGGGGCGGCCAATCGCTGGAGGCGACTCTCCAGTTTTAGGATCCTCGCTTGCAGCATTTGATTGTCGTGCTGCAAGGTACCCACCAGGACCAGTGCCCTGCGGGATTTCTCCTCCCGGTGCTGGACCTGCTCTTCCATCCGGTCCACATAGCGCAGGGTTCCACGCTCGACGAGACGCGCCATTTCGAGCTTCTTTTCCGAGCCGACCTGGGCCTGCTGGATGGACTGTAGTTCCCTGGACAAACGGGCCACCTGGGCCTGATAGGCACGCTCCAAACGGCCTGGACCCACCGAATGCGGGCCCTTTCCAGCCAAGGGCCGGATTCGGGGCGTGGAGGGGAAGCTCTTGTCGGAAACGGAGGGGGGATGCAGTGTGTACATGGCGATGCCTATAGGTATGGGCCAGAGGGGTCGTCAGGCGCTGACTCCCCCCCCTTTTACTATCGGCCCAAGGCGGAAACTCTTGCCCCGACGGTGGCGCGAACGCACGAAATATTGAGCCTTGCGGCACGGGAGCCGTGTGCAGGCCCTGGACAGGCGCTAGACTGGCACCCTAGCCATGTGCCCTCCCTCTCAGCCCCCCTCACAAACCTCTTCCACCCCCAATGGCGATGGGGACAAGCCCAAGAAGAGCTTTGGCAACATGGGCCCGGATCACTGGACTCGCAGTCGGGGAGATCGCAATGATGAGGCCTTTGAGTACTACCGCGAACGCGGTAAAGCCCCAGGTGTGGCCGAAGGTGGCGGCCCTAGGAATTTCTACTGCATGGATTGCGACGGGGTCATCCCCACCGAGCCTCCCGCAACCGAATGCCCCCACTGCGGCGTGCCCATCGAAGGGCAGGCGCGGCGCTACTTCAACTGGGTGGAAATCGACACTCCGCCCACGAGCGACTGGCTCGCCCTGCGCCCGTATTTCCTGGGGGCCTTGCTCATCCTCATGCTTCTCATCTGGTTCATTTGGTGGCTGATTTGACCCTCCCTCCCGGACCGGAAGCACGCTTCGATCGCCAGACCCGCTTCGCACCCCTGGGCCCTGCTGGGCAAAAGCGCTTGGCGCAGGCCTCCGTTTTTGTCCTGGGTGCGGGAGCTCTCGGCGGCGTCATCGCTCAAGCCCTGGTTCGCAGCGGAGTGGGCCGGCTGGTGATCGTCGATCGAGATTCCGTGGAGTGGAGCAACCTACCGCGACAGATCCTGTTCGAGGATCGCCACGCTCAGGCGGCCACGCTCAAGGCCCTAGCCGCCGAAGAAACACTCAACCGCATTGGAGGTCCGACCGTCATCGAAGCCCACGCAGCCCATGTGGATGCGGCCAACCTGGTGCAGTTAGCCAGTGGCTGCGACCTGCTGATGGATGGCAGCGACAACATGGAAACGCGCTATTTGCTCAACGACTTGGCCGTGCAGCAAGAGCTTCCCTGGGTCTATGCCGGAGTCGTGGGTGGCGGTGGATTGGTGCTACCGATTCGCCCTGGACACGGGCCGTGCCTGCGCTGCTTGTTCCCGGAGCCGCCGCCTGCCGCGACCCTCGAGACCTGCGACACGGCCGGGGTTTTGATGCCCGCGGTCGGAGCCGTGGCCTCTCTTGCAGCGGGTGCGGGGCTTCGACTGCTGGTCGACCCCGAGTCGATCACCCCGCGCCTCATGGAAGTGGATGCCTGGCACGGGGAGACCCGCTCTTTGAAGGTGCCGCGCAACCCCGATTGCCCCGCCTGTGGCCAGCGAAAATTCCCCTTCCTCGATGCACCGATCACCGAGCGCACCATGACCCTGTGCGGCCGGGACACCGTGCAGGTCCGGGGCCAAGGTCGCGGCGTAGACTTGGCGCTCATGGCGGATCGCTTGGGCGCCGTCGCCTCCGACGTGACGCCCATGGGTCCCATGTTGCGCGCCACCCTCGACGGCTACCGCATCACTCTCTTTCAGGATGGGCGCGCATTGATCGAAGGCACCCAGGACAAGGGCAAGGCCCTCGCGCTCTATGACCGCTACCTGGCCTAATGGCGGAGCGCCGCGCCTGGTGATATTGGCCGCCGGGGCGTCTTCCCGACTGGGCCAGCCCAAGGCCCTGGTCCCCCTTCCTAAGGGTGCCCCGCTCATTCGATTGCTCGACGCTTGGCCCGCGCTAGGGCCCGCTCCTATCGTGGTCACCGGAGCCCACCACGTCGAAATTTCCGCTGCCCTCGAGGCCTCCCACGCGCAAGTCCAGATCCTGCAAAACAAAGGCTGGGCCCAGGGCCGAACGGGTGGCTTGCAAGCGGCGATCGAATTCTGCCCGGACCGGGACTTCGTCGTGGCGCCGGTGGATTGCCCGCGCATTCCACGCAGGGTCTTCGAAGCACTGCTCGAGGCCTGGAGCCTAGCGCAGGCCCCGCCCATGGGCTGGTGCGCCCCTTGCGTACGCGACCCAAGGACCGGGAAAAATAGGCACGGTCATCCCATTTTGATCGGCCGGGCCCTTCTGCGCGAAGCCCTCTGCATGGGAGCCGACGACCCCCTGCGCAACCTCAGGACCCTGGCCCAGCCCAGCTTTGCCGCCCTGGTGTCGCATACCGAGATCCTAGAGGACCTGGACACCCCCGCGGACCTAGAACAACTCATTCGGGAGGATTTCCAAACGCCTTAAGAAGTGACGATGCCGGGGCCGAAAAGAAACCGAGGCTTCCCCCAGAGGTCTCCCGTTCCCCCATCGCCCCGCTTCCGTAGCCACTCTCCCCCCCCACACTCCATGAGCTTTCAAGGTGACGTCCGAGGTATTGGACTTGCAGAACTACTGCAAGGTCTCGCCCGTGGACGCAAACAAGGCCTGCTCTCACTAGGAGGCTCCGATCGCGCCGCCTGCCTCATTGGCCTGCTGGATGGACGCTTGATCCTGCTGCCCGATGAAGATGAGGACGAAGTGGCCCTTGCGGAACGTATTCGCATTGCCCAATCCCACGGCCTAGAAGATGCTGTGGATGAAGCAGACGTTGAAGCTCTCGGTCRCGCCCAACGCCTCGAACACCTGTATTGCCTGCTCGATGGCGGCGAGGTGCACTTCCGCTTCGACCCGGGCGAATTGGACCAACTGGACGCGGACATCGGGGCCAATTCCGGCACCCAGCTCGAGTTCATCCTGCTCGAATACGCTCGTATCTGTGACGAGCTCGAAGGCTTCCCGGATCTGTCCTTCCTGGGTTTCAATTCGGTTCCCCAGTGGATCAATCCCGCCCTAGGCGAGAGTGTCAGCGAAAGGGTGCGCTCCCAAATCGATGGGCGTTCCACCGTGCAGGAGATCGGAGATCGTCTGCGCTGGACCATCCGCCAAACCCGCTTGACCCTGGCAGGGCTTTTCCAGTCCGGTGCCTTGCGCCTCTCGACCGACCAAGAACTGCTGGCCCTGACCCTCCAAGAAATGGAGATGCGCCAGTTCGCTCGGGCCTGTCAGCGCCTGCGCGCTTGGATCGAATTGTGCCCCCCCGGCCCCTTGCACCCCGATGTGGCCCACGCCCTCTCTGAGGAGTGGGTATCCGGTCGCTTGCCCGCGTCCATGCGCGGTATGCAGCCGAGGGAAACCCGCTCATTCCTACGGCGCCTGGACGCCTCGGTCAGCAATCCCGCCAGCGCGGTGCACCACTGGAACGAAGCGGTTCAGATTCACCCCGAGGACAAACTTTGTCGCATGCACGCGATGATGTTGCAGTACGCCGAGGACAACCGCTCCGAACGCCCGACGGTACGCGACCTGCTCGCCCTGGCGCGCACTCTCAAAGAGGATGGTCACCCCGAACGCGGTGCCCCGTTGCTCCTGATTGCAGTCCAGAAGAACCCGGAAGGGCTTGGCCAGAAACTTGAAGTCGGCCTGGGCCTGATCGAAGCGGGAGAACCCGAGCATGGTGGCCCTTGGGTCCTGGCTGCGACCCACTCCCTGGTGGACAGGGGTCAAGCCGACCGGGCCCTCGTGCCCCTGCGCACCCTGATCGAAGCAGCGCCCAATAGCCGCGAGGCCAAAGCACTCTACAGTAAGGCGAAACGGGCCTCGACCCAAGCCAAGAAGATGCGCCGCAACCTGGGCATCGCGGGCGCTATAGGCGTGCTTGTAGCCGGCGCCGCGTTGGTCAAGGTGCGCGCCGACCGCCAGTGGGAAAACCACTACGCCCAAGTCCAAGCCCTCATGGACACGCCCGATGCGGCCCTTGTCACTTTGAACAAACACTTCAAAGAGGACGAAACGGTCATGGTCATGCGCCTGCGTCAGCGCATCGAGAAACGTCAACTCGACATCGAAAACGGAATTCGTGACGATTGGCTCGACGCCTACAAAGACGTGCATGACAGCGCTCGCAAGGGTGACCCCGTCGCCGCCCTGCAATCCATTCGTTCGATGCAACAGCCGCCACGTCTGATCATCCTGAAAGCCTCATTCCCGCCCATCACAGACCTGTATTTGGTTTTGGGCGAACAACTGGAAGAGCAACTTTCGGAACAAGGGGAAGTGCTTGCRCATTCGGAAAGCCAAGCGCAAGGCGAGGTCCAGCTGCTGGCGCTGTGCGCTTCAATCGAAGATGCGTTGGAAGACAAAGAAGCACGCTTCGCCCAGGTAAAGTCGCTCAAGGCTTCAATCGCGACCCTCAGGCAGGTCCTCTCCCAGCGGGAAGAGCTACGCCTGCAACTCGAAGAAAAGGATCGTCACCACAAAAACCTCCAACGCCAGGATGAGCTGCGTGAGCTCGCCGAGAAAGCAGAAGAGAAGGGCGACTACGAACGTGCCCTGCACTTCTATCAGGAAATCCTAGGAGGGGAACTCAACCCCCAAGTACGCGACTACATCCAGCCCAAAGCGGAAACCCTCTCCAGCATTTTGCTGGCCATCGACGAAGCACGCGATTTGGCCTACAAGGGCGAACACACCGAGGCTTTGTCCCTGCTCGATGAACGCATCGAAAACAAAGAACACCTGGCGCGTATCATCATGCCCTGGAAGGTGGAGAGCTTCCCCAGCGGGGTTCGCGTGACCACGAGCAAGGGGCGTTCCTACACGACGCCCTTCGAAATCGAAACGGCCACGCAAGAGCACCTCGAGCTGACTTTCACATCGCCGGGTTTCCTCTCGCAGACAGTCAAGGTCGAAAAGCCCCAGGACGTGTCCATCTTCCTGCAGCGCACGCCCGAAAGCAATTGGCGCTCCCAGGGCCGCGTGGACGCCATTCCTGTCCCCTACCAATCGGACCGTATCGTGGTGGACCGCAAGGGTTACCTGGCAAGGCTCAAGCGCAACAACGGTTTGGCCTGGGAGTCACAGATCCCTGGCGTTTCTGGTGTGGCCCGAGCCCCCGTGTTTTTCCCTGGCGGTTCGGACAAGATGCTGGTCGTGACCGAGCAAGGCGCCGCGTGGCTCTTGCACGTGAATGACGGAAGCTTGGATGGCCCGTGGGAACTTCCGTCCCCCCCGATGGTCGGCCCGCTCGTGGACAGCTCCGCCATTCATGTACTGCTGAGCGACGGCCGATGGGCCAAGTGGGAGTCCTCCTTGCAGCCAGAATTCCTGGAAGCCGGGCAGTCTCCTTACGCCGAAGAATCGAGTCAAGCCTACCGTTACGGTCCAGCCAACGGCATGCAGGTCCTGCGCAGCCGCGATGGTGAAGCCCGCGAATTGAAGAGTCGCTTCACGGGGTGGAGTGCGAAGATCACCCCCGACGGCCTCATGGTCACTCCGCCCGATGAAGAAAACGAGGGTGGTTTCTCCACCCAAATCCGCGGCCAATGGACATTCATGGCCTGGGAACCCCCTGGGGTCGATTGCGAGCAAGGCCGACTATGGCTTTCCGAC
>JAESRM010000146.1 GCA_016764635.1 Planctomycetota bacterium | reverse complement strand
CGCACGCCCCCCCAAAAATGGGCTGAGGCCAAAGTGACGAGCCCCGCTCGACCCTCGATGTTCGCCTGGGCCGCCGGGATGAGAATGGTGTCGGTGGGTCTCTTGCAGAGCAGCCGGTAGTCAGCATCGCTCCATTGATCGATCAAGATTTCTTGCGCTGAAGGGGGTGCGCAAGGTAGGGCGGAAGCCAGTAGCGGCGCGAGCCCGGTGGAGGCAATGAATAAGATTCCAATGGCGAATGACGTTGCGAATTTCATGCTGCACATTGCACAGCATGGAGCCTCGTTTGTCGAACTCGCGCGCGGTCTTTGGTCGGTTGGGTTTCCAAAGGGGCAGGCCCGGCCAGGTTAGCATTGGATTCCGCCCTCCTCTTCTGATTGCCGCCCAGGCTACACTTTCCGGTCAGTTGCGGAGCGTGATGGCAACTCCATTCGAACAACCCCCGCCATTCAGAAGCGCTTGCGCGTACACGGTCACGCCCACGAAAGCGGGGTGGGCAGGGATGGCGAAAGCCACGGTTGCTTGGCCGGCCCCGTCGGTCGAGAAAGGGGTGCCCCGCGAATGGCCTTCGTCAACCAGGAGCGTGCAGCCCAGCCGAATTTGGTAACCGGGTTGGCCTGAGATGAGCAAGCTACCGCCCATGTTGTGGCTTGCTCCAGTCAATGAAAAGTTCACCGCGCTTCCAATGCTGTAAGTGCCCTGCGATTGCAAGGAAATGGCATTCGTTTGTCCGCGCGCAAAGTACAGGGCGGCTTGGCCGGGATCCGGAATGTTGCTGATTCTGGGGCTTGCACGCTCTAACCCGAAAAACGGGCCGGGTTGGTGGGCCATCCGGCCAAGGGGTGCGTCTGAACTCACAGCTTCATACGCTATGTTGTCCAAGCGGGTGAAGGAGCCTCCGGCCTCCATGTAAACGCTGACCTCTTCACCGTTCTTGCTGAGTGAAAAATTGCTGTGCAGCCCAGAGTCTCCAAGGTCGGAATCCGCCCAAACTACCAGCCGTTGTCCAGGTCCTAAGAACGTGCCCGCGGGGAATTGCCACTTATCAGGTTGGCCTGGATCATCGGTGAGGGAAACCGAACTCAGGTCGAGTCCCACGTCCGATGCATTGAAGAGCTCGAGGTAATCCTCGTATTCCCCCTGTGGGTCGGTGGCTAGAGTGTCATTGTCTGCGCACAGTTCTTGGATCATCAGGATTCCGGTTCGTTCCGAAAGCACGACAAACGACTCGGTGCTGTTGGGAGCGCCCGTTGGGTAGGTGCCTACACCTTGCGCTGAATCGCGGGTTTGCAAGTAAAACTCAACCACTGTCCCTCCGCTTTGCTGGGGGATCGAGACTCCGAATCGATCCCCTTCAAGGGGGCTCATGGGCAACGGGAGGAAAGGGCCTCCTCCAATGGAATAGTGGCATACCACAGAGGTCACTCCATATGAGCTGGTCACCCGGCAGGACATGGCAATGGCCTGGCCCTCCAGGGGTTGTCCTTCACCGGCTTGGACCCAAGTGATGCTCGGGGGAAGTTCACCGGCGGCTGAGTTTGCGGCTCCGGGAGTGGGGGTTGCCGAGCGGCTAAACCAATGCAATCCACTGCGAACGCGCCCCTCGGAGACATCCACAACTTGGTTGCGATAGTGATAGAAGTCCAGCAAGGTTTGTCCATCGGGGGCATATAACCCGATTTCCTCGCCGGAAGTTTTTAGCTTGAAATTGGCGTGCAAGGGGCCCTGTGCGGGGTCCTTGTCCGCCCAGACAACGAGGTGACTGTATGGGGCGATGGTCGTGCCTGCGGGGAACATCCATTGGGTGGGGTCACCCAAATCATCGGTCAGGTAGTGTCCACCCAGGTCCACCGCTTGGGCACTCATGTTGACCAACTCGATCCAATCGTCGAACTCGCCGGCGGAGTCGGCCAAA
The DNA here is from genome assembly GCA_016764635.1 of Planctomycetota bacterium. Classification (GTDB taxonomy): domain Bacteria; phylum Planctomycetota; class UBA1135; order UBA1135; genus NORP259. Next base: position 6,812 of record JAESRM010000146.1, on the reverse strand, counting down.
GTGCTCGCGTTCTTCGCCATGAACTCATTGATCCAGACCACGGTGGGTGGCGTACCTGGGTCGAACAGGGGGATTTGAACCTGTAAGTGTTGGGAGCGTAGATCGAGGAAGCGTTTGAGGGTCATGCGCGCTTTGAAAAACAGCAGGTCTCGCTCCCATCCCCACTTGTATTTATCCTGGCGCGCGTCCTCAAATACTTGCAACGTGAGTTCGTCAATTTTGTTGCTCAGCTGGCCCGCCTCAACCTGGGTCTTTAGCAGGTGCTCTACCTTGCGCAGCAATCTCCAGTGGGCCGCGTCGTTTCGGTAAACCCAATCCCGGAGCATGTTCCACTGCTCGGGCGGTGTGCCCGAAAAAGACGTTCCATGGTTGAGATCCAAGCTGTCCTGAATGAGGCCAGAGTCGTTATCCCAAGGTACCCAGTTCCACAGATCCCGGTCGAGCTCATGTACCAGGTAATAATTCTGACTGATTTGATCGTAGTCCGCGAGAACCGCAACGATGGCCAAGTAGTCCAGGTATGAATCCAAATCCAGAATGTCCGCCACCTCAGCCAATGTGGTACTGGGCTGATTGAGCAAATCGATGAAACCGATCAGGGACGCGTGGCCCGATGCCTTGTTGGTCTTCTTGGCGTAATGCTCTTCATATTCGGCAGCACTAGCTAAGACACTCAGGTTGGATTGAGCCTTGTAGATGCTCGCGCCCGTGTCCAAATCCCGGGCGGCTAGAAAATCACTATCGACTTGTTCGACCCAATCGAACACACCCATGAACTCCCCATTGATGTTCAGGTGCACAGGCCGATGTTCGGCGGAAGGAATGTCCGCGTATGCATACAATTCCTCAGCAAGCCATTCCCGGATCAAACTCTCGTCGGCGAAGTGTGCCTTTAGATTGATCTCGTGGCGTCCTTCAAATGTACCGGGGAACAGGAACTTCACTTTCCAACTCTTCTTCGAGTAACGCCTGGAACCACCGCCCCGATAGCGCACTTCAGCAGGCAGACTGACCCCATCCAGATCAAAGGTTGCGGGTACTTCGGAATTCGAAGTGGGGTCAAGGCCTAGTTGAGTGAGGTCTTCCGGCGCGATCGTCAGACGGATGACGGGCAAGTTGGAATCACCTATGTTCGCTGCAATCGCCTGGGCAACGCCACCGGGCATGGCCAACTGGCCAAAGTGGTTCTCGGGCGAAACCCGGTAGAAGGCTACTTGCCCGGGAATGGCTGAGCGATCGATGTAACGCGGGATGCCCCATGACTGCCAACCGGCCAACTGCCAGGGGCCACTAGCCGTGGACGCCCTCTCGATCCGGACGCGCCGCAGGTTCGCATCGTTGGGGTGATCCCAAGTGAGGATGACTTCTCCGCTGCCCGACTTGGCGGTCAAGCCGTCCAAGGGGCTGGGTATGGAGGGCAACGCTTCGAAGATCTCCACCCCATTGAGTATGGCTGATCCCAGCCCGGGTATACCGGCTTCTATGTCGAGCGCGCCGTCCAGAACGTCGACCCGGTAGGTGGGCTCGAGTGCGTAGTTCCAACCGRCGGAGGCGGTCGGGTCTAGATCGACTACCCGGGGCTGCCCCTCGAGCAGCAGGCTGAAGCGCCTCGACTCCGGACCCTGACCGTACAAACAAACTTCCGCCAAATGCAGGCGCACCCAATAGGTTCCAGGGTTCAGGTCGAAGCGGTATGCGTCGAATCCTGACCGGGCTGACCGATTTACCTCGGAATAAGTCGCGTCTAGCCAGCCGATGGAAACCGCTGCTCCAGAGCTACAAGTCTCTGAATTCGTTCCGACATGGCCTGCCCCGTTGCTGGGGGTATAAACCTGGTCTCCCAGGAAGGGCACGCCCCCAGCTACGACACGGGGGCCCCCGCAATTCATACTCAGAACCCGAGACTGGTCCGGGCACAATCCAGCCAGCAGCGATAAGGCCACAGCGAATAAGGCAGGTGTCCTGCGCAAGGAGCCAATCAATATCATGCCGCTACCTTAGCAACCCCTCGAAAGCCCCTCCGGAATAGGCATGCCCTGGGGGGGTGGGGTATGCTCAATTTGGTACAGGGTGGAGCGGTCGCCCAAAGGGGCGGCCGGCAGAATCTCCCGTCAAGCCGAAGCCTGCACCGGTCTAGCGCCGCGCGAACTTGCGGTGGGTTCCGGCTTTTTCCTTGATCATTTCAGCGCGGTGGAGCTTGTAGGAGTTGAAGTCACCGTGGTGGAAGACCACGTTGCCGTCTTCTTCGAAGGCCAGGATATGCGTGGCGACCTTGTCGAGGAAGTAACGGTCGTGGGTCACGATGATCATGCAGCCCGGGTAGTGCGTGATGCCTTCTTCGAGCACGCGCAGGGTTTCCAGGTCCAGGTCGTTGGTCGGCTCGTCCATGATGACGAGGTTGGCGGGCTTGCGCAGCATTTTGGCGAGCAGGACGCGGTTGCGCATGCCTCCGGAGCATTCGCCCAGCATGCGGACCTGGTCTTCGCCCCTAAAGTTGAAGCGCGAGACGTAGGCGCGCGCGTCCATTGTGGTGCGGCCGAAGGGAATGATCATGTTGCCCTCGGTGATGTTGTCAAAGACCGACTTGTTGTCGTCGAGCGAGTCACGCGACTGCTCGATGACCGAGATGACGACCGTGGAACCGATCTCCACAGTGCCCGCATCCGGCTCTTCCTCACCGAGAATCAAGCGCAAGAGAGTGGTCTTGCCGCGGCCGTTGCCGCCGATCACTCCGAGTTTGGCCTGGGGCGGCAGGTCAAAGTCTAAGCCCTCGAAGAGCACTCGGTCGCCATAGCCTTTCTTCAGGTTCCGCACGTGCACAACCTTGGTGCCCAAGCGCGGGCCCGGGGGGATGCGCAGTTCGACGGATTGCACCTGTTCTTCGGCACTCACTTCGTCAGCCAAATCCTGATAGCGCTTCAATCGAGCATTCGATTGTACTGTTTGAGCTTTGGGGGTACGCCGGATCCACTCCAGCTCTTTCTCCAAGCGCTTGTCGCGAAGCGCGTCGTGCTTGCTCTTGACGTCGAGCCGCGTGCGTTCGGATTCGAGGTAGGCGCTGTAGTTGCCCTTGTAGGTCGTGGCCAATCCGCCAGAGACTTCCAACATGTACCCGACCACGTTGTCGAGGAAGTAGCGGTCGTGGGTGATCAGAATGACGAGGCCCTGATAGTTCAGGAGGTACGTCTCAAGCCATTGGATCGAATCCGCGTCTAAGTGGTTGGTGGGCTCATCGAGAAGCAGCATGTCCGGGTGCTCCAGCAGCAATTGGCAGAGACCCACGCGGCGCATCTCGCCACCGGAGAGCTTGTCAACTTTTCGATCGCCCTCGGGAACCTGCAGTGCGTGCATGGCTTGCTCGAGATGTTGATCCAAGTTCCAGATGTCCTTGACGTCCATCTCGTGCTGCAAGTGGTCGAACTCCTTGGTGAGTTTGTCGAGCTGCTTGCCCTCGGCTTCGCCCATCAAAACCATCACCTCGTAGTAGCGCGCTTCCGTTTCACGCAGATGATTCACGGCCACTTCGATGTTGCCCTTCACATCCTTGTCAGGGTCGAGTCGCGGCTCCTGGGACAGGTAACCGATGCTGAGTTCCCCGTTTGACTTTGCAATGCCCTCGAACTCCTTGTCCTCCCCGGCCAGAATGCGCAGCAGCGTACTCTTGCCCGCACCATTCGCCCCGATCAGCCCGATCTTGGAGGTCTCATGGAATGCCAACGTGATGCCCTTAAGGATCTCCCGTTGCTCATAGAATTTGTGCAGGTTTTCAACCTGATAGACAATGCGTTCAGCCATAACGGCGAAGAGCCTATCTGCCGAGCCTCACCCCGCCTAGAGCTGCCAGCCCACAAATTCAGAATGGGTCTCGAGCTGCGGCACGATCCGCCGCCAGGGTGCAGCAAGAGGGTCTCAAGGGGCTGCTCGTTGCAAGCTCGCGCTGAATTTGGCAGTGGCTCGGGACCCTCTGCGTTTTCGCTCGATCCCCCGGCTGGAGCATCGAATTCGACTTGGCTAGCGAGAATCCGGGGATGTACTGTCTGCACAGCAGGCGCGGCGGTGGTGCGGGTCAAGGCTGCCGGTGTCGCTTGTCTCATCACAAGAGGGCCCGGATGTGGGCTGTGCCGAGGGCTCTGAAGAGGGCCTGGGGTTTGCGTACCGGTACAAAAGCATGGAGAGCATGCAAGCTGGCGCGAACATCAACGCGAAAATCGGCTCGGTGCTTTGGGTGTCTCCAGTGATCCACACGACCACATACAGCAACCCCGCGATGGCGAAGAGCCAGGAGATCCTACGGTGGGCTTTCGCGGTATTGTGGGGGAAGAGTTGTTTGGGGAAGAAGTTAGCAGTGACCACCAATATGAAACCGAATGCGATGCCGACGAATCGGGTAATTGAGTGGTTTTCGATAAAGCCGTTTCTCACAGCGAATGCCACGATTCCGGCCGTTATCGCCATCATGGATGCGATCCACAACGCTTGGGTCGTCGCGGAGGGCTTGTTGGGTTTGCATTTCATGAGGTCTTCCCGATCGTTGGTTYGATTGACTTGGATTTAGAAGCGACTRCCGAGCCAGGCCGGCCGGCTGCCWTAAATTCGAGCCCGAAGAATTGGGCAAATCCGAGCATGGCTTCTTCGAGTACGGACATCATCAGGTGGTAGGTAATGACCCGGCCTTGCTTGGTAGATTCGACCAGCCCCGCCTCCCGCAAAACCGCGAAGTGCGCGGACATGGTCGGTTTCGAAACCTCAAACTGCCCAGCGAGCTCGCCAGCGGTCATGGGTCGATCACGGAGCAGTACGAGTACTTTTCGCCGGGTTGGGTCCGCCAGGGCCTTGAACGCTCTATCCATGTTCGAAGTTTAGCTATCTATCTAAATATGTCAAGGGCCGTATTGGAAGAGCCCCCTGGAACCTCTTTATGCAGGGAGCCGTGTTGGGGGGCAGGATTAAGGAAATGGTCGGCGGCTCCGTATCGGCGGTATTGAGCCGGTGGTACTGAGCCAGAGCAAAACCGGCCGTTCGAATGAATAGAACCGAGCCTTTAGGCGCGGTTCTGTTCATTCAAGCGGCCGGTTTTGCTCTGGCTCAGAAACTGCTGCCGATCAACCAGCGGTCATCATGTGTACGTCGCGCTGGGGGAAGGGGATCGAAATGCCCTGGGCGTCGAATTGCTCTTTGACCGCTTTGTGGGTGTCGAACCAGACATCCCAATAGTGGTCGGGGTGCACGTAGGGTCGGCAAACGAAGTTGACGGAGGACTCGCCGTGTTCGGCGCAGGCGATGTCGGGACTGGGATCCTTGAGCACGCGTTCGTCGGCCGCGAGGATGCTTTGCATGATCGACATGGCCTTGTTCATGTCGTCGCCATAGCCGATGCCGAAGGTCATGTCCACGCGCAGCATGCCGTTGGCSGAGTAGTTGATGATGTTRCCRCCCATGATGTTGCCGTTGGCAACGATGGCGCGTTTGTTATCGAGCGTATTGATGATCGTGGCGAACACCCCGACCTCAACGACCGTGCCGAGCACCCCGCCGGCTTCGACCAGGTCCCCCTGCCGAATGGGGCGGAAGAGAATCATCATCACGCCCGACGCGAAGTTGGACAGGGAACCTTGCAGGGCGAAACCCACGGCGAAGGTGGCCGCGCCGAGGATGGCCACGAACGAAGCCGTGTTGACCCCAAGTTGCCCAATGGCAGAGATGGCCACGAAAACCATCAGCGCCATGTACGACGTGTTGCAAAGGAAATTGGTCAGGGTGGAGTCCACTTTGGCGCGGTCGAGAACGCCTTGAAGAATGCGCTTGAGGAAGCGCGCGACGATCCATCCAATCAGAAGCACCGCGATAGCACCTGCGACCTTGGGGGCGAAGCCAATGAGATTGTCGCGTGCCGAGCTGCCGAGCCCTTGCATGTAATCCATGCTCCACTCGAATTTGTTAGCCGTATTCGCAAGGGCTTCGGCGGCCTCATTGGCTGCATCCGAAGCCTTACCATCAGCTTGGGCTTGAACGTAGTTCTCGAAGGCGTTGGCCAGCTTCGCAAGCGAAGCCTCCACACTCGTGTCGAGGGCGGGATCTTGGGTCTGAATAGTCGGTTCCATAGTAATCCGGGATAGGGGTAGAGCCCCAAACTCACCCTTGGCCAAGCATTACGCAACCCCGGGCCCCAACCCTTCCGCGGTCGGTCGCAGGATTGCATCTATCCACGCCAACCTGTCGGAATATTCACCTAGCGCTTGTCATCCCAGCTATTCCATCATCACTTCGACCGCGTTGGTCGTGCGTGTAAAGGAGGGCAAGCCGAGGATCAAATCCCTGTGCAAAACCTGAAAGGCCCACGTCGAGCCGGGCATGAGATTGAGGGCTTCAGTGGGAACAGAGAAATCCACATCGAGGATGCGCTCTCCATTTTCACCGATCAATCCAACTGGCGACATTCGGTGTATGCCACCGGTAATACAAAGCTGGCCCCCTGTCGGGAAATTGACAGGCGTGCCCGATTGACCGTATAGGAAAAGGGCGAGTTGGCCGGGGGGTAGTTGTGATGCATGCAAGGTCAGGCTCGAATCGGTAACGCGCAAGCTCCCGATCACATTCAAGACCCCGGTCTCTCCCGAAGAGTTGGGGAGCGCCGTACATGTCAACGCTTGGCCATGTGTCATGTCAAACATGAGGACAGTTCCTTGGGCGATTCCATTTCCGTAAGCCGACGCAGGCTCGAGGTATTGGTAGCTTGGGTCACCAGCGACGAGAATGCCCCGTTCAAAGTCCGCATCGACCTCGACTCCGAGTTGAGAGTTGACCGAAGTTGA
>JAESRM010000044.1 GCA_016764635.1 Planctomycetota bacterium | reverse complement strand
GCTATCTTGAGGGCATGGCCAAGCCGCTCCGCTCCCTCATCCGACCGCGAAATTCCGCCCGTCGGAGGCACCGTACCTGGATGAGATCCATGTCGGCCGCCACTCTTGGCTGGGGAATCTGGTGGAGTGCTCTCGCCTGGCACCGGGGCTACCCCGGAACCCCACCGCCGTGGGTTGCCATCTATACAGCCACCTGCTGCCTGGCCGGCGTGGGAATGTTCTACGCCTTCTTCACCCTGCGTGCCAAGCGCTCCTGGGTGATCATGGCCACCTTCGCGTGGGTCGCCAATCTTGGCTTGTTCATCGTGCCCTGGGTCCTGCACGAGGACCTGATCGCGTTCCTCGCTTCCCGATCCCAGTAATCCGAACTACTGGGGTATGCGGTCCGCCAAGGACAACATGGCCACTCCCGTGACCGCTGCCATTAAGGTCAGGCCAATCACCAGGAAGGCCGCCTTGCGGTGCCAGCGCTTAAAGCTCGGATCCTTCAGCGTTCGAATGCCCGTGATCACCGGCACCAAGTACGCCGCCGTCGTGGCGCGCGCAATGAACATGTGAATCGGGGTGATGACTCCAGCCGATTCCAAGTCGTAATGGGGCCCCACCAGTAAGGCGTACCGAATCGCCATGCCAAGGGATGCCACAGTCACGAAAACCAACGGGATGTGGATCTTGCGCTTTGCTTTGAATCCGGTCCAAGCGACCGCCACCAGGAGGGCAACGGTCAGGAGCAGGAAGCCAAGGAAACCAATTTCTGCGTTCAGCATGATGCGGGCCTAACCCCAGAGTCCATCCATTTCGCCAACGGGTTCGCGGCTCATCAAGTCGAGGACCGCACTGCGCGGGTCCTTGCCTTCGAAAAGCACCGCGTGTACTTGCTTGGCGATCGGCATCGAGATGCCGGCCAATTCTGATTCGGGACCAAAGAGCGCTTTGGTGGTCCAAACGCCTTCGGCCACCATTTTCATTTCGCCCAGGATCTGCTCCAGGGTGCGGCCACGACCCAAAGCCTCCCCCACCGAACGGTTGCGGGAGTGCTTGGAGAAACATGTGGTGGCCAGGTCGCCGATTCCAGCCAGACCGAAGAAGGTTTCGGGACGCGCCCCATGGGCCTTGCCATAGCGCGCCATTTCAACCACGCCACGGGTGACCAGCGCGCTCTTCGCATTGTCGCCAAGCTCCAAGCCGTCGCAAATGCCTGCGGCCAGGGCGATCACGTTCTTGAGGGCGGCTGCCAGTTCCGCGCCCTTGGCGTCCGCGTGGGTGTAGACCCGGAAAGTGTCCGAGTTGAAGGCCTCTTGCACCTGGGTCGCGAATTCCAGATTCTCGCAGCCGGCGACCAGGGTGGCGGGCAGGCCGCGCGCCACTTCCTCCGCGTGGCTAGGTCCGGTCAACACGCACAAGGGGCGCGCACCGAGCACCTCCTCGATGATGCCYGTGGGAGATTTGAGAGTTTCGACCTCGATGCCCTTGCTGGCGGAAACCATGGGCARGTCTCCGGGGATCGCRTCCTCRAARCGACGGGCGGTCTCGCGCAGGTATTGGGTCGGGATCACGCTGACCAAAAAGTCCGCGCCCTTGACCGCTTCGAAGGGATCTGCCGTCAACTCCAAGGAGTCAGGGAAATCCACACCGGGCAGGTAAGCCTCGTTGCGACGTTCCTTGCGCAGCACCTCGCAAGTCTCAGGAAAAGCGCTCCACAGAATCGTGCTGACCCCGTTGCGCGCCAACACCAACGCCAGGGTCGTACCCCAGCTTCCGTCGCCGAGAACGGCGACCCTTGTCTTTGATTTAGCCACGGTTTTGATCTCCCTTGTCTATTTTGTCTTTGTCAGGATCGAGCTTGCCCTGCCCGATCTTATTTTCGGTTCCCGCGACCAAGCGCGAGATRTTTTCCCKGTGGCGTAYCAGGATCAGCGTGGCCACCGCCGCGCAACCCAGRACAAACGACCACTCCGGTTGATCCTTGCGGAGGTAGGCTGCGATCGGAAAGGCGATGCCCATCAAGATCGAAGCCATGCTCACATAACGGCTGGTGAAAAGGGTCACGAGCCAAACCACCGCGCCGACCAGGAACACCATGGGGTCAATGGCGATGATCGCACCGCTGGCGGTGGCCACGCCCTTGCCGCCTTTGAAGCCCAGGTAGATCGGGAAACAGTGGCCGATGACTGCCAGCGCGCCACACAGGACTTGCACAGTGGGTAAATCCTCGGCGCCTCCCCAAGTGGCAAACCAATAGGCCGCCGCAAAACCTTTGCCCCAGTCGAGCAAGAACGCGATCAACCCGAGGGGCTTGCCCATGGCGCGCATGGCGTTTGTGGCGCCGATGTTGCCGCTGCCCACTTCGCGCAGGTCGATTCCTTTCAAGACCTTGGCCATCACCAACCCGAAGGGGACAGCCCCTAATAGATAGGAGGCCACGAGGGCGCCGGCCAAACCGGGGCCCATAAGGATTGCGAGAGGTGTCGACATGGGTGGAGCGCCCATGATGGCGACTCGTGGACCTTCAAGAGTAGAAAAATCCAGATCTAGCGGGCCGATGGGAGCAGGCGGCGCGATGGAGCGCTACCCGGGCGACCGCGTGGACACGAAAAAACGGCCGAGTAGGCCGTCCTTCTGATGTGCCCCATTCCGTCCTCCTTCAGAGATCACTCGAAGAAGGGAAAATGGAGCGGCTGAACGGATTTGAACCGTCGACATCAACCTTGGCAAGGTTGCGCTCTACCACTGAGCTACAGCCGCCCGCTTGGGGAGTGGAAGAATACAGCAAGAAGCCCGGATGGCAAGCTTGATTACGAGCCTTTTGAAATTTCTTCGCTGACCCAGTCTCCGGCACGGCGAACAGCCTCGAACAAGGAGTGACCCTGCCCCAAATCGGCTGCCATGTGACTCGCAAAGCGACATCCCGTTCCGCGAATCGTTGCCCGACCGCCGCCGGTGCGAATCCGGGGTCGACGCACTGCCCGGGGCTCGCCCCCACCATGGTCCTCCCCCACGTGGAGCCAGTCGCAAATGGAGGCCCCATCGCCGTGCCCATCTTTGACCACCACTGCGCGCAGCCCCCCCCGGAGAAGTTCCTGGGCCGCCGCGTGCCGCTGCCCAAGATCCACGAGCAGGTCCGACAAGCGGCGCCCGGTCAGCGCGGCCAACTCGGGCAGGTTGGGCGTCAGAATCACAGGCCTGCGACAGAGTTCGACCAATGCGGGCAGTTCTTCCGGCCCCAGGAATTCAAAACCGCTGGACGACCTCAGGACCGGGTCCAAGACCACCGGCAAATCCGGGGCTCGCGCAAGCAGCCGATCCACGAGCTGGGTGGCAGCCTGCAGGGCCAGGATCCCCGGTAGCAAACCGAATTTCACGGCCCGGGGCTCGCCGCTGTCCGCGCGCTGCAAACATTCACCCAGCCAAAGATCCGCCGGGCGCGCACCGAGGCTGCGAACCGCCCCATCGTCCTGGTCGGTTTCGGCCGTCACAAATGCCACGCAGTGCAAACCTGCGGCTTCGATCGCTTTGCGATCCACGGAGAGGCCCGCTCCGCCGGAGGGGTCTATCCCTCCCACCGCCATGACCCAAGCGCCGGTCAAGGTGGATTACTCCGTCAGCAAACGCCCTTCGGGCGGAATGCCATCTTCCAACTCGGCTCCGATGACCTCGAGTGCACTGGCGCGCAACATACGTTCCGCGCTGCGAATCGTGCTCTCCTTGTCGTCATCAAGCTTGATGCGTCCGCCAGCGATGTGGCCGTGTCCGCCGAAGGAGCCCGCACCATCGAGCACGCGGCTCATCAGGGGGTAGGCCTTGCCGAAGGCGTAATCCGTGCGCAGGGAGAGAATGTAATCGTCCCCAAAGGCAGCGCCGGCCAGAACCCACGAGCAGCCTTTCATGCGCAGGAAGAAATCGGCCATCTCCGCCACCGATTCAGGGTTGTCGACCTTGCCCATCAAAGCCAGGACCAAAGGCCCGTGCTGGCGGGCTATCGTCAAGGCTCCGGCCAACTCCACATAGTAGTGGCGCGGCAAGGGCGGGTTGTTGATCTCAGCGATGAGTTCGCGGTTTGCCAGGTGGAAGGTTGCGTGGTACGCCTCCTCATCCAGGTCACCGGAGTTGCGCGAAAGGTCCGCCGTGTCGTAGCGGATGCCGCAGAAGAGTGCGCCGGCCGTTTTCGTATCGATGGGGACTTTGGCTTCGCGCAGGTATTCGTAAACGATCGAGCAGGTGGCTCCCTGGTTCAAGCGCACGTCGCGGTGCTCCACCTGGCGCGGCTCCTGGTCCGGATCATTGGGCGGCACGTGGTGATCGAAGAGCGCGATCAATTCGCAGTCCTCGGGCACGACCGTGTGGCCGAATTCGGGTTGGGTGTCCACCAGCAGCACGCCTGCGTATTGCTTGGCGTCGATGCCTTCAAAGTCCTCCAGTTCCAACTCCAGGTGACGAACCATGGCCAAGTTTTCGGCCCGGTGAATCTGACCCAAGGTCGCGACCGTGACCTGCATGCCATAGCCAGTGGTCAGCAAACAGCGAATGCCTTCGCACGCTCCCAACGCATCGGGATCGGGACCCCGGTGGGTCAACACCAAGAATTGCCCACGCAATTCTTCGGGCGCACGCTCATTAGCAGCGAGAACCGTTCGGTGCAAATGCTCGTGGGGTACGAGACCTGCAAAGGGCTCAGCTTTGTCGCTGGGCCGGGAGTCTTGGTGCGGTTGCTCGGCCGGTGTCGTCGGCACTTGATCCGCTTGTCGCGTGGAGAATTCCATGTAGAAATGGGGCTGCCCCCTTATCGGTCGCGAAGCCGGATTCCGTAGGTCCTTCTTCGCCACCTCCCAATATGGGCCAGGGGCTTGGGCGAGAAGGTACCGCCCTGGAGCGGTTTGGATAGCCCCCTAGCGGTCCCGATACCGCAAAATGGCCCTAACCGACTCAGAAGCAAAGGCTTAGAACAAATGCGCCCAAACGATCCTTCCCAAGCCTATGACCGGATTTACAGGCCGTGGCCCATTAGGAACTGGACGGCCGACAAGACCTCCTCGCGCCCGTGCTTGGAATGCACCTCAATCACGTGGGGCACATCCCCGGGCACGTACTCGCCAACCATCTGGAAGTCCACCTGGCCGAGGCCCGGCGGCAGGTCGGCTTCCTCGGAGGTCGCATCCTGCAGGTGCACACCAAACATGCGGCTGGAGAATGTTTCGAGCCACTTGCCCTGGCCCGGTAGGCCCGCCATTCCGCGCTGCCAGACCCGGCTGGTATCGTGCCAATAACCTACGCCGGCATCGGAAAGGTCATCCAGCACCCACTGAACCGCTTCGAAGTTGAGCAGGTCATTGAAGTTCAAGCCCGGCTCGATCGCGATCTTGGTCTCCGGGAATTCGCTGCGCAACGCATACAAGGAGCGGCAGAAGTGCTCGATCTGCTTCTGCCCACGCTTTTGAACTTTGGCCACGAACTCGACCACCCTCTCCTGCACAGCGATCAAGTCATCGGGACCCGCTTCATCGAGCTCCACGCTCAAAACCATTGATTCTGCTTCGAGTTTGGCACTTCCCACGGCGCACCCTCGAACGACGACCACACCCGCACCCAGGTTTTGCGCCACGCGGATGTGCCGACGGGTGCTGTTGATGGCCATCTCGCGTTCGTCCGCTTCGGAACTACCGAGCAAGGATCCCGAGTAGGCTTCGCTCTTGGGCTTGAGCGATCCGACCACGACGGAGTCCACGCTCACACCGGCTTCACGCCGACAGTCCTCCCAACCGGACAGGTCGGAGGGGTAGTCATTCAACCCCAGCTCCAAACGGCGAAAGCCCATTGCAGCGGCCGACAGCGCCTGGCCATCGATGGCTTGCAAGCGGGGTCCAAAGCAAGCGGTGGAGAGGGTAAGTTGATTGGGAATTCCGGGCTTGGTCAAGGAGATCGAGGGGGGCTAGAGGGTGTTCGCGCAGGGGGAGATCTTGCCTAAAGCCGAGCCAATTGGACCGCTTTGGTGCTGTGGAGCCCCACCGGCCAGGCCGATGACGGAATCCACCGTAGGAAAGTGCCGATATCACAGGGGCATGTCAATTCATGCCGCCRGGTACGTAGCGAAAATCTGATCGGAAGGGTGACCCTGGGAGCCAATTCCCTCCTACAGCCCCCCTGACGGGTCAATCTCCTTCGAGATCCAAGTGCACCAGCTCGGGGTGCTTCTCGCGCAAGGCTTTCTCGATCCGGTCGACCTCCCCGGCCACCAGCTCGGTCATGCGCTCCCCGAACTCCCTGCAGAAGGGCGTCAGGTCGTCGGGTTTACCACCCGCCATGACCCCCTGGGCCCAGGGAACCAGCCTTTCGCCGAGGACCGCACCGTTCCAATCCACCTCAGCGCTGAATTTGAAGTTGTCCGCCCCCACCACGATGCTCTTGGAGCGTGCCACGCGTTCCACGGTCTCCTGGGACTCCAGGAAGTCCACCACCGCTTTCTGGGTCTCCGGAGGTAGGGATCGGCCCAGGATCAGGGAGCGGTTCTTGTAGCCGAGCCAGATGGCGATGAAGCCCATCAGGCCGCCGATGATCAGGGTGGCGATGGCGTCGGGCAAGGGGCTGCCTGTGGCCTGGGCGGTGGCGATGCCCGTAAAGGCGACCAGTACGCCGATGCACGCGACCCCATCCTCGAGCAGCACCGCCGCCAGGGTCGGGTCGGAGGAATGCTTCAGGTACTTCATGAGGGGCACGTCGCCGCGCTCCTTCTTGACCACAGAAAGGGCCTTGAGCAGGACGCCGCCCTCCACCACCAAGCTGAGTCCCAGCACTGCAAAGTCGATCCAACTAGAGTGGGACACGGTCGGGTGCAGCAGCATGTGCACGCCGTGGTACAGGGTCACGCCGCAACCCAAAACGAAGATGCCCGCGGCGCTCATCAGCGCAAAGAAAAAGCGCTCGCCGCCGAAACCGTAGTGGAAGGTCGCGTTGGCCGGGCGTTCACTGCGCCGGATGCCGATGAACAACAGCAACTGATTGCCCGTGTCCGCCGCCGAGTGAATGGCTTCGGAAAGCATGGCGCCGGAACCTGAAAACAGGAACGCCACCAGCTTGGCCACGGACAGGAATAAGTTTGCGAGGACCGCCAACAGAACGGCCTTGGTGGATTCGGATCCTGCCATGGTGATTTCCTTTTAGACGCGCACGTCGCCGGTGACTCCGACCACATCGCTGTAACGTTCGAGGATCGGGTCGACCTCTTCTTCAATGAATTCGAGGACTTGATCGGGGGCGCGGCCCACAAAACGACTGCCGTCGAGGATCTCGTCCATGCGTCCGGCCACGCCGGCGAAGGCGGGATCCGCTTGCAGGCGTTCGGCCAGGTCGCTTTCGCCACCTTCTTTGATCGCGGCGGCTGCGGCATGGGAGTGCACGCGAATGCGCTCGTGAAGGTCCTGGCGATCGCCGCCAGCCTTGACCGCTTCCATCATCACGTTTTCCGTGGCGAGGAAGGGCAATTCCATGTCCAGGTTGCGCTTGACGACCGCGGGGTAAACCACGATGCCGCCGGACACGTCCAGGTACAGATTGAGCACGGCGTCGGTGCCCAGGAACAGTTCAGCAAGCGCCAAACGGCGGTTGGCTGAATCGTCCAAGGTGCGCTCTAACCATTGATTGGCGGCGGTATGGGCCGTATTGCCCAAGAGTTCCATCACGAAGCGCGACAGGGAACAGATGCGCTCGGACTTCATCGGGTTGCGCTTCCAGGGCATGGCCGAGGAACCGATTTGCGATTTACCGAAGGGCTCTTCGAGCTCGCGGCGGTTGGCGAGCAGGCGCAGGTCCGTGGCGAACTTGTGGGCCGATTGGGCGATGCTCGAAAGCACCTGGCCCACGCGGAAGTCCAACTGGCGCGGGTAGGTTTGCCCGGTCACTCCGAAGGTGCGTTTGAAACCCATCTTCTCGGTCACCTTGCGGTCGAGTTCGCGCACTTTGGCGCCGTCGCCTTCGAACAATTCCATGAACGAAGCCTGCGTGCCCGTGGTGCCTTTGACCCCGCGAAAACGCACCATGGTTTGCACATGCTCCAAGTCTTCCAGGTCGTGAACCAGGTCTTGCAACCAGAGGCAAGCGCGCTTGCCCACCGTGGTCGCTTGCGCGGGCTGATAGTGGGTAAAACCCAGGGTCGGCAGGGTACGCCACTCAAGCGCGAAAGCCTTGAGCTGTGAGATGACCGTGACGAGTTGACCTTTGATCAACTGCAAACCATCGCGCAGCAAAACCAGGTCCGTATTGTCGCCCACATAACAGGACGTGGCGCCCAGGTGAATGATGCCGCGCGCGTTCGGGCACACGTCGCCCCACGCGTGAATGTGCGCCATCACATCGTGGCGCAGCTTCTTTTCGTAGTCGGCGGCCAGCTCCAGGTCCAGGTGCTGCTCCTTGTCCTTGAGCTCCGCGATCTGCTCCTTGGTGATCTTGAGGCCCAGCTCGTTCTCAGATTCGGCCAGGGCGATCCACAGCTTTCGCCAGGTAAGAAACTTCTTGCGATCCGAGAAGTTCTCGCTCATGGCGCGACTGGCGTAGCGAGTGCCCAGGGGGCTGCGATAGGAATCAGCGTCCGTATTCATGGCTCTAGATAGGGTCGAGAGCCTGTCGCAAGATGTTGCACATGGGCTCCGGTTAGCGGGATGTTACCCCACAGCCTTCCCCCCTTGCGACGCTTTCCCCGGGTCTACCCGATTTCCCGACACCTACGGTATGGTGACCCCATGCGATTCTCCCGAT
>JAESRM010000344.1 GCA_016764635.1 Planctomycetota bacterium | reverse complement strand
GCTACAATGCTCCCATGGAAAACACTCCCCCCGCGTCGCGTCGTACGATTCTCAAGTCCCTAGCCGGGTTGGGGGTTGCCGCCACAGGCCTCTCGTCTTGCGCCTCGCTTTCTTCCGCCGAGTCCAAGGCCGTTGCTGGCGCCCCGAGTTCACGTCTTGGGGCAAAGTACATGGGCGGTTTTGCGGCGGAGCCCCTAGAGCGGATTCGCATGGGGTTCATCGGAACCGGCGCGCGTGGCATCGGACATGTGGTGCAGATGTTGATGATGGAAGGCGTGGATGTGGTCGCGATCTGCGACAACCACGCGCCGGCTGCGGCCGCCGCGGCGAAGCGCTGTGAAAAAGCAGGCCGCGCGCTCCCGGCGGTGTATGACGCGGGGGATGAGGACTACCTGCGCATGTTGGATGAGGTCGAATTGGACGCGGTGATCGTCGCAACGCCTTGGCTTTGGCACGCGCCTATGGGAGTGGCCATCATGCAAGCGGGCGCCCATGTCTTCATGGAAGTACCCCTGGCAACAACCGTTGATGACTTGTGGAAACTTGTGGATACGAGTGAGACCACGGGCCGCCACTGCATGATGATGGAGAACGTTTGTTACGGCCGCGAGGAACTCCTGTTCCTCAACATGGTTCGCTTGGGCGTGATCGGTGAGGTCACCCACGGCGAGGGCGCCTACATCCATGACTTGCGCGGCCAAGTCCGCGAGGTGGAGCGCGGCGAAGGCACCTGGCGCTTGGCTCACCGCGTCACGCGCAACGGCAACCTGTACCCCACCCACGGGCTCGGACCCATCGCGCAAATGATGGGTTGCGAAAGGGGCTTGGATCGCTTCGAAAGAGTTGTTTCGTTCAGTTCCCCGGCCCTGGGCCGCCAACTCGAAGCCGCGCGCGACTGGCCCGCGGACCACCCGCGCAACCAGCAAAAGTACATCTGCGGCGACATGAACACGAGCCTGATCCGCACGCATCACGGGCGCACGATCATGGTGCAGCACGACGTGACCTCGCCGCGGCCTTACAATCGCTTGAACATGATTTCAGGAACCAAGGGCATCCTGGCGGGCTTCCCGACGCGGGTCGCCCTGGATCCCGATGGAAAAGGCGCCCACGGTTGGACTCAAGGCGAAGGAATGAAGGCCATCTACGAGCAATACGAGCATCCCTTGTACGGGCAGGTCGGTGAAGAAGCCAAGCGCGCCGGTGGACATGGCGGCATGGACTTCATCCTGCTGTGGCGCATCGCCTATTGCCTGCGCAACGGTTTGCCCATGGACCAGAACCTATACGAGGGCGCAGCCTGGAGTGCGGTTTCGCCCCTGAGCGAGATGTCCGTGGTCACCGGCGGCAACCCGCAGCTGTTCCCCGACTTCACGCGCGGCCGCTGGGAAGCCACGCCGGAGTTGGCTGTGGTTAGCAGCTAATCCGCGAACCTCGACCCCGTCGTCAAGACAGAAAGCCCGTGCTGTGAACATTCACAGCACGGGCTTTCTGTTTGCATGCAGGCCTTTCGACCTTCAACGGATCACATCAATCGATGACGATCTCCATCTGCTTGGGATCGAGCACCTTAACGGTGATCGGCGTGGTCTCCGAATTGTCCGGACGCCCTTGCATCATGCGGAAGGCGGAGACGTTGAAGGTGCCTTCCACCAGGGTGTCAAAGACCGCCTCGCCGTTGTTGTCGGTGGTGCT
Organism: Planctomycetota bacterium; assembly: GCA_016764635.1. GTDB lineage: Bacteria > Planctomycetota > UBA1135 > UBA1135 > NORP259. The sequence goes on along the minus strand of JAESRM010000344.1, from coordinate 7,053 downwards.
GCGCGGGCCCCTGCCCCCGCCTTCTTCCCCATCTTCCACTTCACGATCTAGGGCGATGAGCGCATGGGCCACCGGGTCGCCCTGCCTGTCCACCACGCGCACGGTCAACTTGCAGCCGGGAGCCATGGTCAGATTGACCCCGGTGCGAAGTGCGCCATCCGCAACCTTCATCTCTTTGGATCGAACCGTGGCCAGCTTCTTGCCCTCGGCCACGATCTTTAGATTCTTGTTGGGCAACACGCCGCGCAACTCGAAGCGCCCTTCCGAATCGGTGRTCGTGGGTTTGCGGCCGTCGCCGACGGCTGAAGTCATTTCCATGCCGCCGCCCTCGTCGTCGTCGCTCATCATGATGACAGAAGTCATGACCATTTGCCGCTGGCCACCTGCCGAGACCTCTTCAGCGGAAATGCGAATGCCTTCGATTCCGTTGCCGGCCAGGTCCACAACCCGTCCAGAGACAGAGGCGACCTGCAGCTTGGCGGAGAACTCATTCGATCCTCCCTCCAACCTGATCTCCTCGGTGTAATCCATGACTCGCAAATCATGCTTGACCGTCACGACAACCTTTCCAGGGTCAAGGTTCTCGAGCAGGAAGCGCCCGTCGCGATCGGTGCGGACGGCATCGTCTCCCCCACCCATAATGGACGAGAACATCATGGAACCGCCAGCCTTCGCAACACTGACCCGAGCACCGACGAGCGGTGCCCCGTTCTCCATGATGAGGCCTTCCAAGGTGGCACGCAGCGGGGCTGCCATGGTCAACTCGCCGCGGCCGCCCTCCTTGATCGTGACAAGCATGCCGGAGGGTTCCTCGGGCTCACTGTCCTCCCCGTCGTCGATGATCATGATGCTCATTCCGCCAGTAGGGCTTGGCCAAGACACCGAACAGCGGTACTCACCGGCAGGCACATGCTTGAAACGGGCCAAACCTTTGCTGTTGGTGTTCTTGCTCAATTCAGTCGATTGACCCGGGAAGCCCGGAGGACCCGACCCGAATGAGAAAGTCATAACAGCATCCTTCGCTTCAGCCGGAAGCAGTTCAACTTTGACTCCCCGAACCGGTTCGTCGTTGGCGTTCAGCACCGATACGTTGAGCTCGCCACCCTTCCAGAGCTCGACCCGAATGGGCTCCTTGCGGAAGGCGGCCATGTCCACGCCCGCGACTTCAGCCCGGGCATAGCGCGAGTGGCGCGCCTTGATCRAACCGGTGGTGCCTTCCATGTAGCGCAACGAAACGAGCCCTTCCCCATTCGTTTTGCCACTTTGCTTCATGGGGTCATTCCCAGGCATCGCGATCCGCATGCCACCGATACTGTGCCCCTCTTCCTCGTCGGTCACCTGTCGCGAAGTCAATTCAATGCGCGCTCCCTTCACGTCCTTACCCGTGGCTCCATCGACCACATGGATTTGGCACAAGGCGCCAGGCTTCAGTCGAATGGTGCCGAGATTGGTAACGCCCCCCGCATGGAATTCGACCGCCTCCACCGTGTACCGCTCATAGCCATCCGCTTGAAAACGAATCGAAATGGGCTTGGAGGAAGGGGGAATGCCCGAGATATCCACGAGGCCTTGGGGGTGTTTCGACTTCCCGCTGAAGGCTGAATAGTACTGGAAATCATCCGGAATCAAAGTGAAGTCATCCACCGGATTCGAGGTGTCCGCATCCAAGACCAGGACGCGCAAGCCGGCCTTCGTCGCCCAAACCAGGTCGACGGTTCCCGCTGATGACGAAACCGTTTGCACTTCACAGAATGAGCGTCCACTGCCAAAAGCGAACCCTCCCGCTTTTGTTCTAGGTAGCAATTGGACGCGGTATTCGGTTTCAGGGTGGAGTCCTGCAATGACAAATGTGCCATCGGGTTGCATGTCTACCGAGCGGCTAAGATTCGGAAACCCCTCAGCGGCTCCGTCCAAGAGCATATCCTTGTTCTCCATCGGTGCCAGATCCATACGCACCGCCAAAGCATCCCTATTCGACTGGGGACGCCCGACCAGGCGACCACGTAGCATCGCGCCTYCATTCAAGGTCCAACGCAATCCGACCTGTTGAGTTTCGGAAGTTGCGGCGCCGCTAAATATTTGATCGGGGTGGTCGTCAGAGTTGACCAATAGGCGCCAAGCACCGGGCTTGAGTGTGTCGATCTTGAAACGGCCCGCTGCGTCCGTTTCCGCGATGAACTCGGGCTGTCCATTGAAGACCACGACGAATCCGCCGTCCTGGGGAGCCATGATTCGAGCTCCGGCCACCGGATTGCCATTGGGTCCTACGATTTGCCCCGACAGGACCAGGGCCCGATTGAGCTGCCAAACCCCGAGGTTTTCATCCATTGCAAGTCCCGTTTGGAACTCGAATTCACGGTCGACAAACCCGGAAGCTATCACTTTCACAATGAAAGGGTCGTTGCCCACTTCGAACGCGACCCGTCCGTCCTTTCCCGATTTCGCTTTGACGATGGCAGGGCTATCCCAACCCCGCATGTCGAAGCCCGTTTCCGCATTGAGTGATTTGATCAAGACCTCCACGCCTTCCAACCCCTTGCCTTGCTCATCCACCACCTGGGCGAAAACCCCATTGGAGTCCTTGGCTTCTTCGGAGGCCTGCTCGGCTGCGACATGGGTCTCTTGTTCGGGTATGGCTTGACGTCCCGCTTCTTCCGCAGCTTGCTGGCCGCCTTCACCGATCAACGCGGCTTCATCTGCATCATCGCCTTCTTTGACCTCTTCGGTCTGTCCGTTGGTAAAGGCGCTCGGCTCTTCCGGCGTGCTTGGCTGGGAGAGGAAATAGACACCTACGGCCGCAGCGACGACTATGAGCGCCACGAGAATGGACTTGAGATTCATGATTTTCCGAGTTGGGGCAGGGGGGGTCGGACATTCATTAATCCTAACTTCCGGGAAGAAATTCGAATCCAAGTAGGCCCAGTTCCCGTGGGTACGCGGGCTGCTCGATTAGGTTTGACGATCCGCCCATTTGTTTCCAGCCTTACCCGACCGATACATGCCCTGCCCTGCGCCTACTAGAACAGAAACCACCCGTGTGAACCGGCTACCACCCCGACAATCACCGTGAGGCTGACCGCCAGCAAGACCCAATGCATGATCTGAACGAGCTTGAAGGTGCGTTCTGGTTCGCTCTGTCCATGCTCGTGAAACCAGCGATGCAAGAACAATGGCTCTAGCACAAATAGGACCAATGTGAATAGCAGCCAAACCGCGACCATTCCAGGCAGCCACCAATGACTCGCAAGCCCAAACAAGGCCCAGGCGTTCATGCGCTCGACCATGTAGAAGCCAGTCAGGCCCACAATCACTGTGGCCACTTTAGCGATTCTGGCGAAGCGGCCTTCGATGGCCTCGAAAACCTCAACCCTACGCTCGGGCTGCTCGAATCGTCGGATGGCTGGCAGAATCACCATGGTGACCATGGCCACACCACCGATCCAGATGACTACGCCCAAGACGTGGAGAACTCGGGCTAGAACAAAGGTATTGGGCATGGTGCGACTCCTGTGAAGATCAAGGATAGGTTATTCGAACTGCGGTCATGCGCCAAGAATCAAGGCCAAAACAGGTCCTATACAACCGGCGATGAAGAACCATTTGCCACGGCCCGAAAAACCACGGCGGCCCTTGAGCATGATCAAGCCGGACACCACTAGGAAGAACATCGCCCCTACAAAAATGTCCGAGAACCAACGCCACCATCCGACAGGATGCAAATGGAGTTTATTGATGCGAAGGATCAACTCACGTCGCCGCACCGTTTCATAGAGACCCGTTCCGCTTCCGAGCAAACTGACCAGGGATCCATCATCGAAATAGATTTTGATGCGGCTCTCAGATGCGAAATCAAATCCACGGTATTCACCATGTGCGGGCATTGACTCTACCACCTTGCGTACAAGCTCCTTGGTGACCATGGATTGCTCATTGGGCAAGTCCACTCGACATTCGACGCGGCTGACTTCAAAGTCCGGATTCCAAGTGTCGTTGTGGTTGACCAGAATGCCCGAGAACATGTAGAGCAAAGTGACACCCCCAAAAAAGTATCCCAGGTCCCGGTGCAATACCGTCAACAGCCTGCGCCATGATCTGGGCTTGCTCTTTCGCTTTGTGGGCTCAATCACTGTCCGCAATGCCCCTTAACCACCTGGACAATCCAACTCTCGATGCCCGGCTCCGGAAGAATTGAATCTCCGCGATAGACCACCTCGCCCCCTGGGTAGGCACGGTCGGACGCCGCTTGGATCATGCCGAATTGAAAGTCTTCGTCGACCGCGACCAGTACCGGCACGACCAGCGCTCGCTCTTTCGTCTTCAACACTTTGGAAATGGCGTCTGCGGTTGGCTCTGGACTGTAGGAAGCAATGTGCCCGCACCACGAATATTCCATGGCCTCGATGCCAAGGTCTTCCTTCAATCCAGAGCGCATTTCTTCCATGAAAGCACGCCACTCCAAGTCGTAGGGTTTGCTGCCATAGGCGACGAGTACGACCCCCTCATTCTCAGGATCCGTTGAGAGGGAACGGGTCCTGCGCCTTAGATTGCTGCGCATGGTTTTTGAAAAATCCAACAGCGGCGCTAGAGTAACTTTCGCTTTGGGCGTGTAGCATTCGATGCCTTCCGCCAGGAGGCCCACCTTGGAAATCTGCTCATCCTTGGATCCGATGATGTTCGGAATGTCGTCAAAAGAATGGGAAGATACCGTGAGAAAAATCGGGACGATTAGGACTTCTGACACACCATCCTTATCGAACGCTTTGAGCTGGGTCGCGATGGAGGGCTCCGTGTATTCCATGAACGCCGTGCGAATCCCCGACACTCCTTCTGTGGCGAGAACCTCATTGCGAACGCTTGATTCAAGATCGTGCAGCGCCTGGCGCCATCGGGGTGAATGCGAGCCATGATTGACGAGCAAAACTCCAACTCCGCCTTTCGGTTGTGAAGCTTGCGCCGAATCCCCGGGGCTGCAGGAAACCAGCAGCAGCAAGCTCATCGCGATCATCACGGCACCCGCAGTGTAGCGATACAACATATCAGCTAGCCCTCCTCGTGCTCTCACCACAAACCAGGCGGTTACGGCCGATCCAGTCGGCTTCCATAGCGAGCTCGTACCCGGACCTTTGCACGGGAAGCCTGGGATCCGTGCACAAAGCCCAAATCAACCCCGGCAAGGCCTGGCCGCAAGGATCGTCGATCCACGAAGCGCCCAACTCTCGAACAGCTTGTAAGTCCAACTCCCTCACGGTCAGCACCGTATTCAGATAACGCATGTCCAATAGATCCCCGAGGAATCGGGACGGGCCCTCCCTCTCCCTGCACAAGCGACCTAAGTAGTCCAAGGTGCGAGCTTGCAGGGCATAACCTCTTGAGCCCCCTGCACCGACCAATCCCAATTCGGTCAGTTCGTTCTCACTGACACAGTACTTGAAAATGGCTGACGAAATGTGTGGGCACAAGGCCTTGATCGAAATGGACATAGTTTTTCCTTGCTTGAGTTTCTGAGATTCGGTGCTGGGGTCTGGTTCGGACATTGAATTCACTGGGTTAGGTTGCGATAGAAACGGGTTCTGTAGGGGTCGAATCCACCGGCTACCGACCCTGCTGCTGTAATCAACAATTCCTTGTCACCGTCTCCATCGGCATCGAATGCCACGCCCGCATGCCCAACAAAAGTGGATGTATGGAACCAGGGAGCTCGAACAAAGCCCCCGCCCAGTCGCCCGAGATACAAGGGTTGCTGCCCACCTGGCGGCAAGTCATGCACAAGGAAGAGAATGTCTCCTAGGCCATCGCCATCGAAATCCGCAACGACTTGAGAGAGGCGAATACTCTCTGCGGGAATTGGATTTTCGGGTAGGTCGCCGGCACCATCAACGAAGTATCCAGGAGTTCCCCCTTGCGCACCCCCTTGATTCCAGAGCACATCTGCGCTCAGGGCTCCGGAAACAGAAAGCAGACTATTCGAAACAACGAGATCCAAGTCCCCGTCGCCATCCAAGTCCGACAACGTACAGTCGGAGGAGTTGTCCTTGCGGCGCAGGGGAAGCAAGTGACTTTCGCTCACATCTGCAAACGAGCCGTTTCCATCGTTAAGTAGCAACACGTTCTGCCCCCCGGGTGAACCGCCGACTGCCAAGGCATCGTACTTGGTAAAGAACAGATCCAAGTCGCCATCCGCGTCCACATCCCCCGCTTCCACTGAAGTCGACGCGGTGACACTCTCATTCCATTGCGCCGCCGCAAAACTTTGATCGAGTGTAAAATGCCCAAGGGGATCGCCAAGGAAAAGGCGATCGGGCGCGCCTTGGGTTGAATGACCTCCCTCTCCGACGGCAAACACGATATCCACCCAACCATCGCTGTTGAAGTCACCTAGCACGATGCCCGAGGTATTGACCCCCAGCAGGGGAAGATCAATCCATGATCCGAATCGACCGGCACCGTTGTTGATCCATATGCGGTCGGCAAAGCCAGCGGCCGAAGCCCCGCTACCCACGATGACATCCGCATCTCCGTCCCCGTCTATGTCACCAATAGCCAACGCGGAAACCACATGGCCCGGGTGCAAGATCCGTAGGCCTGTCTCATCCGAAAAGCGACCCAGGCCGTCATTGATCCACACTTCGACTCCCCCGCCAGGAAGAGCCATGAGCAGGTCTACATCCCCGTCGCCGTCCAGGTCCCCGGATGCTGGGATGCCCCCGCCTTGCAGGAGATGCTGGGGAGGGAGAGTCGACCGCGACACATCTCGAAGCAATGGCGCAACCATGGGTTGGCTCTTGGCGTGCCCTCCTGTGAGGCGGCGGGCAAACGACCAAGCGGCTCGCAGCACAGGAGGAGCCCAAACGGCTTGAGGCTGTGCGCTAGCACTGCGTGGGGTCCCTGACTGGCCAGAAGCCCCAGGGCAAAGGGCTGCAACCAGGACGAGTATCTTGAAGTGGGAGGAATTCATCGCTTTGGGGTGTTGTGTGGGGATTTTCAGAGGGGATTGCAGGGGACTCGGCTATTACGGCTGGGCATTCGCGCCTATATTGGGCGGCTGGCTGCTAC
>JAESRM010000267.1 GCA_016764635.1 Planctomycetota bacterium | reverse complement strand
CTTTTTCCGCGTCCATGTTGACCGCCAGGAAAACGACTTTGGTTTCCGAATGGGCCCTGGCCAACGCGGCTTCATAGTCGCCCTCCCACTTCACCTTGTCGCCCAAACCTGTCGGCAAAACGAAGGACAAACAGAGGGCCGCTAGACCGACCAGGGAGGAAATTCGAAAGGCTTTGCGATGGGTGATCTGATGCATGGCGATTGGAGGGGCGTGGACACATACCGGTGACTCGCCTGCAAACCGTCCGAAGGTTCCAAGGTTCTGGGCAATTCCGTGTCCTGCCTCAAATGTAGGGGGCTTTCAGATCGCAAACCTCCCCAACAGGCCTCATCCCCAGATTCGCACGGCTTTCAGCGCATGCGCTGCCGAACCTGGGCCAAAAATGGCTCCCAATCGAAGGCTACACCCGGGTCGACCTTGTTGCGCTGCACGTGAAAGTGTCCCAGGATCCCACCGAACGAATCGAATTGGGCGTCACTGAGCACCCCCCTCGCAACCTGCCCGCTGCGGTCGCGGGGCGCGTCGGGATGCATGTTTGGAAACACTTCGCATAGGGTCGCGCTGAGCCGCACGAGCGTCTCAAACTGCTCGGGCGTGTAGTCGTACATGTAGCGCTGCTCCCCTTGCAGAACACCTTCCACCCGATAGTTGCGCCGGGGCCTTCCTACAAAGTCCTGGGTGCGTACGCCCCCATCCCCAAGCCAACTGGGGTACTGAATGCGAAGGCCCTTTGCATCCCGCACGTACCAACTTTCCATTTCTTCGAGGGAGCGCTTGGGGCGACCTCCGATGTGCGCGATCTCCACTCCGATCGAACGCGTGTTGGCTTTCGTCGCGTGCCAACATTGTTCGCGCAGGTCCATGGTTTGGTACARGGTCCCATCYACGTCGAGYAGGAAGTGCACCGACAGACCGCGATGGTCGTGCAGRATTTTGAAGCAACTCTGGCTGGCGCCGCAAACGTCGTAGTGCAGAACGAACTGATCCACCACCTCGCCCAACTCCTCGACGCTGCGACTGTGGGGTTCGACCAACTGGGTTTCAAGCGCGTCCCGGGACACGCGGCCCGGTTGATAGCGCAGGGTTCCAGGTGCCGGGCTCCTCTTGGGTTTGGGCTTGTTCTTGAAGTGGCGCTCGGTGCTGTAACCGTTGTAGCCGCCCGGGTCTGTCCAAAGCACCACCGGCGCACCGATGGAAAAGCGCTGGCCGCAAATGACGATTTGCTCCCCTGGTTCGACAGCGGGCGCCGGTTCGAGCGCCGGTCTCGGGTCCACGGGCGCATGCGTGGAATAGCAGGAGGTGAAGACCAAGGCCAGGCCCAGGCAAAAGGAGGGGGCCGCGCGTTGGGTGAATGCCATGGCTGAATGTTAGTGCACGGGGCGAGCGCGGCCCCCATGCGGCTCGCGCCACTTCCCAAGGACGCGGCCGATTGTGGAGTCCGGCCCCCCCCGAGCCCGGCCCTAATTGCCGGTTCTCGAGCAGCCTGTTAGGGTGCTCAGCCCCCTCCCCCCATTCCAACGCCCCATGTTCCACCTTTTCCTCGTAGCCTGTTTTGCCCTGGTGCAGACCCCAGCGCCCAAGGCCTACGACCTAGGTTCAGACGCCCAACTGAAGGTGCTCTTCGCCGGCACGCACGAAAAGCCACGGGAGGCCGCCTTTCTGGCGTTGCTCGAAAGCTCCTTCCAGCATGTGGATACGATCTCCCTACGTGAGCGGAGTGCGGAGAGTGCGCGCGCTTACGACGTGGTGATCGCGGCTGGGGAACGCAACTGACTGGGGTCCGTGTGGATCGCCCAGGAGGCAATATCCACCGACCGATTAGAAATCATGCGACCAACGGGGTGATCGGCAGGCGGCTTTGTCCGAAATCTTGCCGCCAGCCTACCAATTCACCAGGYCGCAATYTCCGCCCTACAATCCCAGCGAGCATGGCTGGCGTTTCCTTATCCCGGTTAAAGCGAGGCCGTACGTAGTTCTTCCACGCCATAAACATTTGAAAGGCCTGGTCGAGGAACTCCCTCTTCTTACTGACCAACCAGGATTCCCTTCTCAGCCTTCCCAGGAGGTCCCTCGCCAAGGCTTCCATTTGATTAATGGGGAAAAGAGGGTTCTGAATTGTGCGTTCACGTTTACTCGAGGTTGTGTGATGGAGATGGTTGTCCTGGCCAAAAGCCTCCCTCAGCAGACCCGGGTAAGTGGACTTTTCATCACTCTGGACCAGGAGCTTCGACAATCCCCATACCATCGGAATCGCCTTTGCAAGTGTGCGGCGCACAGCGGCTTTTGATTCATCACGTCTCTTGCCATACTTCCTCGAATCGGCAGCTATCGCCAACCTGCGTGATGTATTCATTCGCCCACGGGGGCTCAGTGTTCCCGATTCGCCCCAGATGATAAACCGACTTTCGGTTTCGATGAGTATAGGAAACGTCACCGGCCGCTCTCTTCGCTTGGTCTCGTACGTTTCGATTTCGTCCAATTGCAAGACACTGCCCTCCTTCAGAGGAGCCCGGAGATTGAGGTTGAGATGACCCAAATGATTGGCGATTTTGCGTGCCTTGATTTCAACGCATCGCCTGCTGAGATTTAGGATCCTAGAAGTCTGGCGAAGACCAACTCCAGAAGTGAGTAGGCGCAGGAGCCCGAGATTGAGGTGAGGTTTGTGGTCTCGATAGTCAAGTCGAAAAGTCTGGCGGGAATAGGTGCGACTGCAAGTCCGGCAGCGGAACCGGGGAATCGGTCTTGGCCTACAACGGGCAGAGTAGTACCCGTGTTTGATAAAATGATTGGAGGCCGGACTGCTGTGTGCGGGGCAGTCCACGAAGGGACAAAATGAGGGCTGAAACAAGGGATCTCTCCATCACGGGCCTAGGAATAGGTTTGAGATGTAAAGACCGCGCTGGCGGGCTCAGGGTTGCACTAATTCTATGGACTTTGGGTTCGGCGCAACATGGAACCCAGGCAGTTACCTTCTAAAGCGCCCCCTCGCAGATGGCTGGCACAAGTGCTCGCCCGCCTCGCAGGGTGGTTTCCCAATCGCCATAAGTTTCGAATGGCCCGAAGGGGTTTCACCGGTCGGCGAATTGCACGCCCCCGCCGGACACATCGCGACGGATCCCGTGCTGGGCACCATTGAGATCCGCCAAAAGGTGTAATTGGCCTAGGATTTTCCCGCCGGAGCGATCTCGATCCCGTGCAAGGTCACGCCAACCGTCTGTGACGCCTTGCAATGCCTGCCCCCCCCAGACACTCGAATTACAACTGGATCTGACCATCTAAAAAACAATGAGCCACGGACTTAGAGCAGGGCTCCACCAAGCTCTCCTGCCAACCTCGCCATGTTTCGCAACTTCTCGCTAGGATAGTCACCCGCCCATATGCCTACTTCCAACTTCACAACCCTCGACTGGATCATCGTCGTCGCCTACCTGCTCGGTACGGTCGGCATCGGGGTCTACGTCAATCGCTACATCCATGGTATGGGTGACTTCCTGGTCGCTGGCCGGGCCCTCAAAACACGCCTGGGCATCGCCACTATGGTGGGCTCCGAGCTAGGCCTGGTGACCGCCATGTTCATGGCGCAAAAGGGTTTCAGCGGCGGCTTTGCGGCCTTCCACATCGGACTGCTCGCGGGCATCGCAACCCTGGCTGTGGGCCTCACGGGATTCATTGTGGTGCCCCTGCGCGAGATGGAAATCACCACCATCCCGGAGTACTACGAAAGGCGCTTCAAGAGCCGCAACCTGCGCATATTCGGAGGCCTTGTTTTGGCCCTATCCGGAATCTTGAACATGGGTATGTTCCTGAAAGCCGGTGCCATTTTCTTAACGGGGCTGACCGGCATGTCAGACCCCAATCTCATCAATTGGGTCATGACGATCATGATCGTTTTGGTCCTGCTTTACACGGCCCTGGGTGGCATGGTCTCGGTCATCATCACCGACTACATGCAGTTCGTGGTGCTGTCCTTTGGACTGCTGATCGCCGTTGGCATTTCGGTCTACAAGTTGGGCTGGCTGAACATTGTGGAGCAAGTGACTACGGTACATGGCGATGCGGGCTTCAACCCCTTGGCTGAAGGCGGCTTCGGGCCTTCCTACATGAGCTGGATGCTGTTCATGGGTTTGATCTCCTGCGCTGTTTGGCAAACGGCGGTCATGCGCGCCTGCGCTGCCGAGAGCGCGGAGGTGGTCAGGCGCCTGTACAAGTGGTCCTCACTCGGGTTCATCATGCGCGCTGTGCTACCCCAGTTTCTCGGTATATGCGCACTCACTTACTTCTATCAGAACCCGGAGCTTCGCGGGCAATTCTTCTCGGGTGACGGCTCGGTCATCGATGAAAATTCCCTGAGCGCCATGCCCGTGTTCCTGAGCCAAATCCTGCCCGTCGGCATCATAGGTTTGGTGGGTGCCGGCATGTTGGCCGCCTTCATGTCGACCCACGACACCTACCTGTTGTGCTGGGCCTCGGTGCTTGTCGAAGACGTGGTCGCGCCCTTGAACAAAAGTCAACTCTCCCAGAAAACCCGGCTGTTCCTGACCCGTGTTTTCCTGGTGCTCATCGCAGGTTTCCTACTGATCTGGAGCATGTGGTATGAACTGAGTCAGGACCTCTGGGACTACATGGCCGTGAGCGGCGCCATTTACTTCACAGGTGCTTTCTCACTGTTGCTGGGTGGCATCTACTGGAAGAAGGCCTCCACCTTCGGCGCATGGCTGGCCTTGCTCTGCGGTGTTTCCGCCGTGCTCGGTTTGAAGGATGTGCGCGAAGGACTGGGCCTCTCCGACGTGTTGCTCAACATGGGCCTCGATTCAGCTGCCAAAATTGGTCTGGCCACAGTGGCTCTTTCCATCGTTGGTTTGATCGTGGGCTCCTACCTACGGCCTGACCCCGACTCGCCTTCCGCCTCCCAAGCCTCTAACCCCACCGCATAATGAACTGGATCCAATTTTGGGGAATCACCCTGGCTGTCGTTTTGGTCGCCTACGCGGGCCTGTTCGTTTGGGTCACCGCCGGCGGGCTGTCCGACATTCGCTCCATGCTAGACACCTTGCAAAAGCAAGCGCAGGACTCGGATGACGAACGTTCGTAAAGCTGTGGTGCTCGCCGCGGGCGCGGGCTCGCGCATGCGCCGCGCCGCTGCCGAAGGTGGGCTGAGCACTGAACAGGCCAAAGCGGCCAGCTCGGGAGCCAAGGCCATGATGCCCCTCGGCGGCCGTCCGTTTCTGGACTTCGTGCTGCACGGCTTGGCCGACGCGGGCATCGATGAAGTCTGCCTGGTTGTGGCGCCGGACCACACGGACATGCTCGAACACTACAGCGCGCAAACCGCTACACGCCTGCGGATTCAGTTCGCCGTGCAAGACAAACCACTCGGCACGGCCCATGCGCTTTTGGCAGCTGAAGAGTTCGCCGGTGCGCATGACTTCCTGCTGGTCAACGGGGACAACCACTACCCCACCCCCGTGCTACGCGCCCTTTGCGAAGCCCCAGGTCCGGCCCTGGCTGCTTTCGAAGCGAGCAGTTTATTGCCAGCCGACCTCCCCCCCGAAGCACGCGATCAGCGCCTCATGGCCTATTCCGATCTGCTCATTGACGACGCGGGTTGGCTCGAGAGTATCACCGAAAAACCCAGCTCCCCGCCGCTCTGGGTCAGCATGAACTGCTGGCGCCTGGGCCCGACCATCTTCGATTCCTGCCAGGCTATCGAGCCTTCCACCCGCGGTGAATTAGAGCTGCCGAGCGCCGTGCTGCATTCTAAGGAACAACAGGGCCAGGGATACCGCGCTCTGCCCGCCCAAGGCCCCGTGCTGGACCTTTCGAGCCGCGCCGACGTGGCGCGCGTGCAAAGCGCCCTGGCCAACATCGAGGTTTGCCTTTGAACGCCGAGGGTTTGCGACTCTCCGATTGGCGCGACCAGGAACGTGTTGCGAGTCTACTTGGAGCAGCTGGAATGAGTCCCCAGGGAGCGCGCGACAAGGCCGAACTTCTGGCCTGGGCCGCCGAGCGTTTGCTGACCGATGGCGTGGCCCCTACTAGCGCCACCGTGGGATGTTTCTGCCCTGGCCGCCTTGAGGTACTTGGCAAGCACACGGATTATGCAGGGGGCCGCAGCCTGATCGCCGCACCCGAGTTGGGCGTGGCCATGATCCTGTGTGCTGGAACCGCGGGCCGCGTGCGCGCCCACAGCCAGCAGGATCCGGACACCTGCGATTTCGGCTTTGAAGCTACGGGAGCCCACATCCCGACGGGCTGGGCACTCTATCCCGCCACTGTGCTACACCGCTTAGCGCACAACTTCCCTGGCCAGGAACTRGGCTGCCATCTGGCCTGCGCCAGCGACCTGCCCCTGGCCGCCGGCATGAGCAGTTCGAGCGCCTTGATGACCGCCACATTCTTGTGCCTGACCCGGCTGTTCTCCCTCGACCAATGCGCGGAGTTTCTCGAACAGATCCGGGAACCCAAGGACCTGGCCATGCTTGTCAGTTGCGTTGAAAACGGACAGAGCTTCGGCACCTTCGAAGGCGATGAAGGCGTGGGCACCTTCGGAGGTAGCGAAGACCATACGGCCATGCTTTGTAGCCGCCAGGGGCATTTGAGCCAATACTCKTTCTGCCCCATTGAACTSGAGCGGCGCRTCCGAATACCAAGCGACATGRYCTTCGTCACCGTGCARAGCGGAGTGATCGCYGAGAAAGCTTCRGGCGCGCTTGAGTCCTACAACCGCTTGGCTTTGCTGGCCCAGGAATTGACCCGACTGGCCGCCGCCCAACTCGATACGTCCTCGGAGGGCTCGCCAAACTTAGCGGCATACCTGCGATCCGACCCCGAGAACGGGCAGCGCTTGGAACAACTCATCCGCAAGCCCGGACAGCTTCTCGAACAGACTCCCGAGGACTTGCTCAAGCGCTTGCAGCACTTCCATTTGGAGAGTGAAGAACTCATCCCCGCCTGGCCAGACCCGTGGACCGGTGCAAGCGTGCCCACCATTGCAAGTTTGGCCGAGCGCTCCACCGTGGCCGCGCGGGACCTGCTGGGCAATCAGGTGCCCGAGACCCTGTGGCTCACCGAGGCTTTGGGCGAGGCGGGCGCCCTGGCCGCCTCGCCGTTCGGAGCCGGTTTTGGGGGTAGCGTTTGGGCCCTGATCCAGCGCAGCTCGCGCGAAGAAGTCCTCGAACGATTGCGTTGCATGCGAGCCCCCACCCGCGAGCTGCAGATCGCCATGGCTCAAGCGCAGACCAGCGCCATGGGCCCGGGCGCCATCACGCTYTAGAAACTCARGCCTTCTTCARGAARCAAGTCTTGAGRACGAGCACCATGCCGTTCACGCGGCCTTCCACGTTCTCGGGATCGTCGGTCAGGCGAATGCCTTTAACCAAGGTGCCGCGCTTGGCGGTGAAGCCGCCGCCTTTCACRTCCAACGCTTTGATCAGCGTGACRGAATCGCCYTCGAGCAGCTCGGTTCCGTTGCTGTCCTTGGTGACCGCGCCCGCGCTTTCCGCGCCCGACGCTTCCTGCAAACCCGCCTTGGCCCAATCCATCATGTCGTCTTCCATGTAGACCTGCTCCAACAGATCCTGGGCCCAACTTTCCGACCCGAGGCGATTCAGCATGCGCCAAGTGACTACTTGAACGGCCGGAATCTCACTCCAAATCGAGTCCTGCAAGCAGAACCAATCCTTGGCTTGGAGATCCCCGCCTTCGATGCTGGAGGCGCAGTTGTCGCACACCAAAAGGCTGCTGGCCGCGTCCGCTTCCCTGACGGGCTGGACCTGGTGGGCGCTGGTTCCGGGTTGGGTAGTGCAGAGTTCACATTGGCCGGAGGAGCGCTCGCGCAACTCGGCTTCGATTTTGGTCAGGTCGGACATGGTGTTAGGTAGGGTTTTCCCGGGGCAAATATGCCTTCGCTGGGATGAATGTCCACCTCCGCATTCCGGAATACGGTGCTGGCCCATCGATCACAGCGATCCTGGGGGCCCCTGGCTGCAATTTCGTAGCGCGCTGGGGAAAATACGGCAGGTTAGGGCCGGAGCCCACGAAACCCAGCCGCGCAAGACGGGTTCCAGGATCCAACACCCCTACCCCATTCCTCCGAGGACTTTCGACATGTTCCAACTGCTTTCCCTCGCCCTTCCCGGCACCCTGGCTATCGCCGGATCCCTGCTGCTGCCGCAGCCCCAGACAAGCATCGACTTGCAAACCGACTACGCAAGCCTGCAGATTCTGCGGGTCGAGCGCCAAACGAACTTCTCCCTTGAGACCACTGCCTTCGAAATGGAGATCGACGGAGAGCCGGTCGATTCCCCCATGGGCCAAGGCGGAGGAGCCTCGACCACGAGCATGCAGTCCGTGGTGCTCAACGATTACGTGGCGACCCGTGAAGGCGTTCCGATCCACATCGTGCGCACCTTCGAAGGGCTCGGAGCCACCCGCGAAACGGATGAAGGCGAAGACGAGCTGCCCGCCAGCCCCGCCGCTCCGGCCGCCGGCCTGAAGATCGACATCACCACCGATGAGGAAGGCGAACAAGAAATCACCGTGCTTGAAGGCGAAGCCCCCGAGAATGAAGCCTTCATGGAATCCCAGCCCATGGGACTCGCCGTGGACGCATTGCTGCCCACCGAATCCATGGAAGTGGAAGGCACCTGGGAGTTGGACAACGATGCGATCCAAAGCGCCCTGGGCAGCCTCATGCCCCAGCGAGCACCGCGCCCGGAAGGCCAAGGCCGCCGTCGCCCCGATGATCGCTTCCCCCAGGACGGCCCGCCCCAAGGTCGTCGGCGCGGCGGCCGC
>JAESRM010000266.1 GCA_016764635.1 Planctomycetota bacterium | reverse complement strand
CGCGGCAAGAGTCGCACCTCGCTCCGGGGTTTGGGTTTGACTGCCGGCCCTATGACCTGGTCCTGTCGGGGTCCGAGCCCACCAATTTTGGCCGCAACTACTGCCGGGTCTTCCCCAATAGCACGGGGCGAGGTGCGACTCTTGCCGCGACCGGTAGTTTGATCTCCCAGGAGAATTCGATGGTCTTGACGGCGGGTTTCGTGCCTGACGGTCAGGCCATGTTCTTTCTGGCCAGCCCGGGCAATGGCTTGATCAATCACGTGGCTGGCTCGTCCGGGGTCCTGTGCGTGGGCGGCGGGAGCCCGATCGCACGTCTACATTCCAGCTTAGGATTCACTTCGAACGGGCAATATTCCGCCCCGATCGATTTGACGCAAGTGCCCCTGTTCTCAAGCGGTGGGTACGCGATCCAACCCGGGGAGACCTGGTTTTTCCAAGGCTGGTTCCGGGACAATGGCACGAGCAACTTCACGGTCGGACTGGAAGTAACCTTCCTATAACCACCACGCGTCAAGGTACGAGTCGGGACAACTTCAGTCTTTTATCGTTCGGGCCCCCCAGCATTTCTTTCCGCAAAACCGAAGCCCCCGAACGATAAACGACTGAAGTTATCCCGACTCGGTACCCGGTACACCGGTTTACGCTTGCTCGATCCTCATCAGGCAGACGATGGCGATCGAAGGGATAGAGGCGGAAAACGCGGGACCCGTTACATACGATGCGGCTTCGACGAGTCCGCGGGCTACATCTGCTGGACTGATGTAAAGGAGAGAGCTGATTCCCCGCTTCCGCGCTATCTTTCCAGCCAATTTACTGCACACGGCGCCCATGACAGGAAGGACGAAGGAGCGAATGGCCAGAGCCCTGTGGGGGAGACTCAAGGCGCCCAGGTTCTTAACGGATTCGAGGGTGAGCTCGCCGCCTGATATCCGAAGCAAGTCTTCATTGCGTTCCACTTGGGCTTCCGTGTCGAGATCCTCGAGGGCAAGCCAGGCAATTTTTTGCACAACCGCTCGTTCACGTTCTGAAATTGAGGTTGCGGATACTGTTGAAATTTCCATTTGATCTATCGCGTCGGCCAAGAGCTGGCGATAGGAGACGCCACCGCGCCGGCGCAGGTTGGAGAAGGTGTTGCCTCCCATGAGCTGAAGCTCATGGGTCAAAGCAGCCGGGTTGCTCTCCATTTCGTTAATGGCACTACTGACTTTCTGGGCCAGTGTACTCGCGAGCAAACCGCGCAGCTCGGAACTGGAAGCGGAGATGACTGGGAAGAGGTGCCGATCGTTGTAAACACGTTTTGGGAAGTGAGTCATCTGATTGCTTGTGGATTGAAAGGGGGAATGGACACTGGGAATGGCAGCTATGGATGACTGCTGCTTTGGCTACGGGACGCTTGCCTGAAAAGCGAAGGGGCCACCTCCGTAAAATCGCATGGAGCCCGCGATGTTGCACTTAGCGGCATCGCGGGCTCCAAATCATTCGATGGGAGTTGTCCCGCCCTATTGGGCGCAACGGACTCCCTGGTGATTACTTATCCTCGTGGGTCGCTTCCAGCACTTTCGAAGTGCGCTTCATATCCATTTTCCAGATGGGAGCGCCTTCTTCGAAGAAGGTCATCGTGTAGGCACCTTCTGTGCGCGTGGTTTCCGAGTGATGTTGGGTCAGTTTCTTCGTCATCATGTTCGGCGCCATCCAGCGCATGGTCATGACGCCTGTCTTTTCGTCGTAGTCGCCTTCCATGATGGCGAGGTGATCTTCCATGCTGCCGATCCAGGTACCCACGTACTTGCCCGAGGCGACGCTGTAGCCGAAGACGCCGTGGCCTTCGTARTTCATGCCGGGACCCATGGGCATGGTGAAGTCTGACTTGATGAAGAAGCCGCCGTGGGCGGTGACGACTTCTGTGGCCGTGTTGGTTTGGCCTTCCATTCCGGGGGCGAGCATGGTGACAACGCCTTCGTAGGTGCCAACTTCAGTCAAGAGCCTTTCGTGCTGGGCCGAGGGCTTGGCGGGGGCTTGGGCCTTGTAGGTGACGGCTGCGAATGCGGCGGACCCGATGAGCAGGGTGGCGGCGGCGGATAGGTAGATTCGTCTCATGATGGTTGGGGGGGCTTGAGGGCTGGGTGGGGGCACCAACCCGTGCGATGGGATTGGGTGGGGATGAATGCGACCTACATTCTACCCTTCACGGAAGGTCCTCCCTTGGTGTTCCCTGGTTTCACACTTGCCAAACGCTCGAAGGTGCCCGGGAAAGCGAGTGTGACAGGTTTGCCTTTCTTTAGGAGCTGCTGGAATCAGCGCGGGGAGCCCGGCTCGGGCAGCAGGTGATGCTGTTCCGGCGGCAGTTCCTTGAGCAGGATTTCGCGCATGCGGCGTAGGTTAGAGGCGAACTGCAATTGCGCGGGACCGAAGCCCGGTTGGTCGGCGCCTAGCCAATGGGTGTAATTGCCCAGGTCGCGCAGGATCGTTTCGACCTCTTCCGGCGTGCGCTTGGCTTGCAGGGAGCGCAGCAGGTCGGGATAGCGTTCGGGCGTTTGGTGGTAGCTCGAAAAAAGCCAGAGGGTGTGGCTGGAGGGGCGATAGGCGCTGATCTTGTGTTCGTTGCCGAAGCGATCGAAATCGGTGAGGCCGAAAGTTGAGGCGTAGAGGCAGGTGCTCGACACCAGCACGCAGGCGGTCCATGCGAGCGTGCGTCCGTGGCTATTCCAGGCGGCCAAGCGATCCAAGCCCACGGCGGCGGCCAGGATCAGCCAGGGCGTCATGATCTGGGGGTAGCGGTAACCGAAGGCGTCCTCGTGGGGATAGATCGCGAAACCGGTGATGCCAAAAGCGAAGACGAAACCGAGCAGGAAAATGCCGGCGACTTGGCCCGGGTGGGGGGCCTTGCGCTCGCTCTTTTGAAACCAGAGGGCGCCGAAGGCAGCTGCGGCGATCAGGAAGATGATGTAGATCCAGTTGAAGGCGGGGCCGGCGCTTTCAAAGGCTTTGGGGAACCATTGGGCATCGGGCAGGTATTGCGTGAACAGGGCCCACCACTTTTCCCACATGGAAACGTCCGCCACGTTGTCGCCCAGGTCCTTGCCGTAGATGTTCAGGCCCGCGAAGTTGTTGCGCAGGTTGTACCAGAGCCAGGGGCTGAACCCGATGGCGAAGCCGGCGAGCTGGGCGGCTAGAGCCTTGGGTTTTGGGAAGCGTTTGGGGTGTAGGTCGAAGAACACCAGCATGCACAGGTGCAGCACGGCTTGGTAGCCGATGTACACGTTCAGCCCTTGCAGCAAACCGAGTAGGCCGCGCTTGAGAACGACCTTGTTCTCCGTGGAATGAATGTGCATGAAGAGCCACAGGGTGCACAGTCCCACGATGTTGCTCTCCACGTGGGTTCCCCAAACCACCATGGTGTTGATCACGAAACCGGGCGCGGCCAGGGCCCAGAGCACTCCGCCGAAGATGGCGGCCCTGCGCGAGGCCCAGCGGTCGAGCACGCAGAAGATGCAGATCAGGCCCACCAGGTGGAAGGCCAGGGCCAGGAGTCGCAGGGTCCAGATGTTGGGGCCCAGGACCGCCACCATGGGGGCCAGCATCAGGCTGACCACCAGGGAGCCGCCGCAGTAGTTGGCGTATTGGTAGTCGATGAGCGGAATCACCGGGCCCTTGATCAGGTCCATGGCCACGTTGACCCGGGCCTCCTCTTCGCCCACGACCACGGCGCCTTCCTTGGCGCTGGCCCCACCGGAGTACTCGCCGAAGAGGTCCAGGCGCGGGGCTGTGATCACGGGGCCGCGCTGGGCTAGGGCCAGCAGAACGAGGCCAAGCAGGATCAGGAGGGGACGGGACTTCATCGCTCAAATTCTAGCTGGCTGGGAGGGTGGGGCGCAGAAGCTCATGTCTGTTCCGGGTCAGGGTCCCAAATCGCGGCAGGGTGGCGGGGGCGGGGTCCGGGTGTCCGGTCCAGGTCCACAGTCCGAAAAGGGGGGGTCCCGCGTAAACCCTGGGGTGGAAGCCTTGAATCGCGCACTTTTTTCGCGAAGGCTGCTCCATAATGGCTGGGTCGGCCGTACAGGTCGGCCCCAAAACTCTCCCCGACCCGAATCAACATGCTGATACCCATTACCCTGCTCCTTCTGGGAGCCACACCGCCTCCGGCGGTGGCCCCTGTCGCCGCGCCCACGGTGGCCGTGGCCTGGACCGCCCCCGTGCGAGTCGATTCCTACGGGGATTTGATGAGCGCCTATTCCCAGGCCAAAGCGGATCGTCGCGCCGCGATCAAGGCGGCTGGCAGCGCCAAAGAGCGTCGCGAGCTGCGCGCCAAGCGCCCCGCAACGGATTTCTTGCCGCGTTTCGAAGCCCTAGGCGAATCCGGCGACGTGCGCGGTTTCACTTGGATGCTCGATGAGGCCAAGCGCCTTGGCATCGGCAAGAGCGATCGGCTGGCCCACCTGTTGGACGTCTACGGACGCATCGTGATGGCGCCCGCGGATTCCAAGCACTTCGCCGAAGCCATGCAACGCATCGGTGAGGAGAAGAAGTTGGACGCGAGCCAGCGCGTCTCCCTGCTCAAGCGCGTCCTGGGGCGCGAGGACGCAGCTGGCGAAGGACGATGCACCGCCCAATTGTTCGCAGGTTCCCTCTTGTTCAAGTCGGACGTGGCTTCCGACCAAGCCATGGGAGAGCAAATCCTCAAGGAATTGGTCGCTAGCGAATCTTGCAGCAACCAGGTGAAAGCCGCCGAACAAGCCTTGCTCGGAGTTTCGATCGAAGTGGGCGGCACGGCCCCCGACTTCGAGGGAACCACCATCGATGGCAAGACCTTCAACCTTTCAGATTACCGCGGAAAAGTAGTCCTACTCGACTTCTTCGGATTCTGGTGAGGCCCCTGCAGGCGCGGCATGCCGCACCTGAAGACGCTCGTTGAGCGTCACAAAAATGATCCGTTTGTTTTGATCGGTGTGAACACCGGAGATGACGAGGATGCCTACCGCGAAGGTTTGGAGAAGCACGGCGTGAGTTGGACTTGTGCTTACCAAGGCCCTGGCAAAGACGCGATCGCCAAGTTGTTCGAAGTGACCGGTTACCCGACCTATTACCTGATCGCCCCCAACGGCAAAATCCTTGGCAAAGGGCACTCGGGTGAAGCATTCGACAAGACGATCCAAAAAGAGATCGATAAGTTGAAATCTTCAGCGCAGTAGAGCGTTAAGAAAGCAGAACGCAATGAAAGGAAGGCGGGCCCCGGGGGGGGCCCGCCTTCCGCTTTTAAGGTGGCCAGCCCGAAGGCAAACGAGTCGGGACAACTTCACTCTTTTATCGTTCGGGGCCCGACGCACTACTTTCCGCAACACCGCAGCCCCCCGAACGATAAACGATTGAAGTTATCCCGACTCGGTACCCGCGCAATTCACTACCCTCTCATATGCCTTCAAACACCGCCCAATCTCGCCTCCCCGTTCTGCTCTGCGATCTGGACGGAACTCTGATCGACACCATCCCGTTGATCCTGCGGGGTTTTGCCCACACCCTCAAGGAACTGGGTTTCGGCACGGTCTCCGAGGAGGTGATTTCGGAGAACCTGGGAACGCCGCTATACGATCACTTGGCCCAGTGGTTCCCCGGCGAGCAGGAGTGCGAAAACGCTGTTCGGGTATACCGGGAGCATGTGGTGGCCGCCCACGATGAGGATGTGAGTGCTTTTCCCGATGTGTTGCACGCTTTGGAACAGTGCAAGGAGCAGGGTATTCGCCTCGGGGTGGTCACGAGCAAGTCGCGGGCCATTGCCCAGCGGGGTTTGGACCTGACCGGGATGGGGGACATGTTCGAAGTGTTCGTGGCYGCSGGKGATACGAARCGYGGAAAKCCTYACCCCGATCCGTTGTTGAGCGCGCTGGGCAGCATGGAAATGGAGCCGGGGCAGGCAGCGTACCTCGGGGACACAGCAGTGGACATGCAGGCGGCCCAAGCGGCAGGCATGCGACCGCTGGTCGCTGGCTGGGGCGTGAGGGGCGCGGACCGCGAAAGCTTTGGGGTCCACACTTGGTTGGATCAGCCGGGCGATATTCTGGCGGCGTTGTAGGGGTCTTACCCCTTACGCATTTCCTTCTCTTGGGCGGCGATCGCATATTCGTGATCGATGTCGCCCAGGTTGCCGCCACGGCGGTGGTTCACGCCTTCGATGGAGGCGAGTTGTCCGTAGACCAGGATACTGTCACCGGCGCAGAGCAAAGCGTCGGGCTTGGGCGTGCCTTCGTAGGTGCCGTCCGCACGGCGGATACCGAGTAGGTTGAGACCTTCCTGGCGCAGACGTGAGCTGCGTAGGGATTTGCCGGCCAGCCAGTCATTGGTGTTGATGTGGATCTCGGTGACCCGGTAATCGCCGGCCAATTCCAAGAGACTTTCGTAATCCACCACGGGCAAGTCGGTGTAGCGCGTCAGGGCCTTGTCGATCAATCTGGCGAGATGGTTGTGCACCCACTTGCTGGAGGACAGGTACCAGAGCACGCACAGCCCAGCGATCAGAAGGCTGATCTTGCGCAGGATGTTGGTGCCGTCCTGCTCTTGGCTCATGAAGGCCAGAATCAGGGACGAGACCAAGGTCACGATTCCGGCGTTGCCGAGCAACATCAGCACCATCAGGATCTTGCGGCGCACCGGATGGTTGACCACATTCTCGGATTCGGCGGTGGTGTAGCCTACTCCCGAGAGGGCGGACCAGGCCTGGAAGCGCGAGGAGTCCTCGGAGAGGCCCGTGTGCGTCAGCGCGGCCGTGGCCACCCGGGCCAGCAGCAGGGACAGGGTCAGGACGATGAGCAGGGTGAGGATTGCGATCATGGGAGGAGCGACTTGGGTGGGCCGCTGAATCGCACTCTATGGGGCCTGACCTGCGCAAACAACGGGCGCGCAGGTTCCTATCGGTAGTTTCCCTGTTCCTCGACATTCGCAGTGTGGCTGGGCATAGGCGCTAACCGGGGATCTTTGCTACGTCACCGTATACCCGGTTAGAAACCTGCGGCGAAGCCGTCTTTGCGGGATTCGGAGGCGCCTTGGTAGGTGCGATTCTTGGGGTCCCAGAGGATGGCCTGGTAGCCGCCGAAGAGGCCGCGTTGGCGGCCGATGACGTGGCCGCGACCGATCAGGTCCTTGCGGATCTCTGGACCGAAGCCTGACTCCAATTGCAGGTTGCCACCCGTGTTCATGCGTTCGCCAGTGGGCTGGGAGGAGTCCGTGTGCACGATGCGCGCCGCGTCGCCGGCCTCCTGCAGGTTCATGCCGAAGTCGATCATGTTGATCAGGATCTGGGCGTGGGCCTGGGGTTGCGTGGCGCCGCCCATGACGCCGTAGGCCATGTACGGTTCGCCATCACGCGTCACGAAAGCGGGGATGATGGTGTGGAAGGGGCGTTTGCCCGGGGCGTAACTGTTGGCGCGGCCGGGGGTCAGGTCGAACAACTCGCCACGGTCTTGCAGCATGAAACCCAAATCGGCCGGCACCATGCCCGAGCCCATGCCCCGGTAATTACTTTGGATCAGGGAGACCATGTTGCCCTCGGAATCGGCGGTGCACAGGTAGACCGTGTCCCCGTCTTGAAGGCTGGCGTTGCCCGGGGGGAAGGACTGGCCGGCGCGTTTTTCGTCGATGAGCTTGCGGCGCTCGGCGGCGTATTCCTTGGAGATCAGGTGCTCCACGGGCACATTGGCGAAATCCATGTCCGCGTAGAAGTGGGCACGGTCTTCGAAGGCCAGTTTTTTGGCTTCGGTGAAGAGGTGCACGTAATCGGCGCTTTGGTGGCCCATGGAGGCCAGGTCGTAGGGCTCCAGCAGGTTGAGGATTTGCAGGGCGGCGATGCCTTGGCCGTTAGGCGGAAGTTCCCACAGGTCGTAGCCGCGGTAGTTGGTGGAGACAGGATCGACCCATTCGCCGTGGTGGGCGGCCAGGTCTTCCTTGGTGAGGTAGCCGCCTTGTTCTTTCATGAAAGCGTCGATCTTCTCCGCGACCTCGCCTTTGTAGAAACCGTCGCGGCCTTTTTTACCTATCAATTCCAGAGTGTCTGCCAAGCGAGCATTCACGAAGCGCTCGCCTTCAGCCGGCGTCTTGCCGCCCGGCATGTAGGTCTCTTTGAACTCGGGGTACTTGGAGAAAACCCGGGCGCTGCGTTCCAGGTAATAGGCGATCGTCTGCGGAACCGGCGTGCCCTCGCGCGCCGCTTGAACGGTGGGGGCCAAGAGGCGTTCCATGGGCAGCTTGCCGTAGCGCTCGTGCAGCATAAACCATCCATCCACACAACCGGGCACGCTGACGGGCAGGGGACCGTGGGCGGGGATTTTCTTGAGGCCCTTCGAATCCAATTCTTCGACTGTCAAGGACATGGGCGAGCGGCCGGAGCCGTTGAGTCCCACCAGTTCCTTTTTCTTGGCGTCCCAAACGATGGCGAAGATGTCGCCGCCGATACCCGAGCCCGTGGGCTCCCCGTAACCGAGGAAAGCGTTGGCTGCGATGGCCGCGTCGACTGCGGAGCCGCCTTCTTTCAAAACGTCCAAGGCGATGTTGGTGGCCATGCCGTGGCTGGTGGCAGCCATGCCGTGGTTTCCAAAGACAACAGAACGGGTGGCGAAGGACTGGCCGGTGACTCGATCCATGGATTGGGCTTGCAGGTTGGGCGTGGCACTCATGAGCGCGCACAGGAGGAGGGTTCGCATGGGCACATGATACAGGACGGCAAGGCCTTGGCGTAGGAAACGGGCATACGGTGACGTAGCAAAGTTGCCCGCTTTCTCCAATCCTACGCGCAGGCCAAGCCTGCGCG
>JAESRM010000145.1 GCA_016764635.1 Planctomycetota bacterium | reverse complement strand
GCCCGACTTCACTGATTCTCTTCCATCGGATCGCGCCATGCTTCACCTTCCCTCACTTGCTTCGACCGCGATCTACGCTTCCCTGCTCCTGGCCCATCCCGTGCTGGCGCCAGGAGGTCCGGCGACGCCTGGCCCCACCCACAGCCCAGGTCCTCGCTCTCAGTACATCGGGGGGAGGAGTCTTGCCCTGGTGGACTTGGAAGCGATCCCCTCTGGGTGGGACCTCTGGTGGCACTTCAACCGTGCCCCTTTCGTGAACTTGAAAGCGCTCGAACGCACGGTTGGCTTCGATGACGGAAACTTTTGCAGTTGGTACCTGCCTGGATACGAAGAGGATCAAAGGGAAGTTTGGATTCAGCCGGGGACCCAGCAAATTGGAACCGAGGTCATTCCCGCCTTGCTGGCCGCCCTGCAAGGCGATCCACGTCGCGGCCTCCAAGGGAACACCCTGCTTGCATTGGCAAAGATGAGTGGATCTGAGAAGGTGTCGGGGTCCTGCGAAGCTGCGATACGCGAGCACTTGGATTCCGAGTACCAGCGAGTATCGGAGCGAGCCACCCTAGCACTAGGGATTCTCGGGGGAGAGCCCGCCGCAAACTCACTCGAGGCTATTTCCGCAGGAACCGGTCCTGGAAAGCGCCTGGTGGGTCGAGCCCAGGTCCCCATGCGAACTCGGCTCTCCGCGACTTACGGACTTGGATTGATCGGTGCGCAAACCGCGGACAATGCGTTGCGCGTCCGACTGGTGGATCATTTCGTTGAGGTGCTCAGGGCGGATGTTCCAGTCGACGAGCAACTCATGACTGCGGCGGTCATTGCACTGGGTTTGACTCCCATTGATTCGGTGGGCGAAACCCGCCGGTCGAAAAGACCTTCCGCTTCAATCGATGCACAGGTCACTTTCCTGCTGGACCTCCTTGGCACCCCACGTAAGCGCGGCAAATCAAAGTGGTCGCACAGCAAGGCGCGCCTGCATGTCCCCGGTGCTATTGCACGGCTGCTATCCGCGCACCCAGAGGAGTCCGATGCCATTCGTTCCGTGGCCATCGGGATACTGACCCGGGGCCTGCATCCTCGCTCCCACTTCGACAATGGGTTGAAAGCCTCCTGTGCCCTCGCCCTCGGCCAAATTGTAGATTGCCGGGGCGGGACCACAATTCACAAGGCAGCCAACGCTGCCCTCAAGGCAGTCTCCACCAAAGGCGACCAGCAGACTTCCTGTTTCGCATTGATGGCCATGGGGCAAATCGCAGCCCGGCGAGGTCCCGAGTCCAGCTCAAACCCGATTGCCAGCCGCAAACTTTTAATGGGCCACCTGCGCAAGCAATTGGCCAATGCTCAAACCCAGCGATCTTCATGGGCGGCCCTATCCCTAGGCATTACCGCAAATACCCTGAGCGCTACCGGTCAGGAAACCGTCGACATTCATACCCTGTCCGCCCTCCGCACACGAGCCAAAGATGTGCGCAAACCGGGGGCAATCGGAGCCTCACTGTTAGCCCTCGGGCTCTGCAAGGACTTGGACATTGCCGGCTTCATTCTCGATCGAATCCGCGGCTCCAAACTGAATAGAACAAAAGGTCAAGGCTTGGTGGCCTTGGGCCTGATGGACCACCAACTCAGCTCAGACGTGCTGCAATCGCTGATGGAACAATGGCCCGATCAACCAGACAAGTTGATACCGATCAGCGAGTACATGGGCATGGTCGGCGACTGGAAGGTGGGTCAGGGTTTGATCCACCTCATGGGTGTCTCGAGTTACAGTATCGCCAAATATGCATTGGCACACGCGGTTGGCAACATTGAAGACCGCAACAATATTCGCTCCCTGATATCCCTGTTCGGGGACAAAGGGAAAGCACAATCCACGCGAAACTCGGCCGTCGTGGCCCTTGGTATCGCTTGCGATAGGACCATGGTCCCCTGGCAGCAACTGTTGAGCACCCACATTAACTACCACGCCCTCGACACATTCCTTTGGAACACCAATCAGGACCCGTGCTACAACACGGAGCCCGGTTTGCTCAATTACCCGTAAGCGGGCTGATTTCGGACGCTATTGGGTGAAAGGTAACTCGTCCGCATCACTTGCCTGAACCGCTCGACGGAACCGCCTTAGACTTCAAATTCACCGTGGGCATCGCTTCATGAGCGGGCTTCCAACGAATGTCCACACGGTGATACTCCCTGACCGAAAGGCGCAGGCGCACTTCGGAGCTTTGCCACCGCATCCCGATGGTCTCGCCGACGCTCGAATCGATTGGTGCCGCCTGAACCGTCAACCAAAGCTCGTCCAGGAGATCGAAACGTCGACCATCGCTGGGGAATTGCAGCTCGCTAAGAATACTCGCAGGGTCCGGGAGGACCGCAACATACTCGCCGACCCCCACACCCTTGAATTCAATTGTGATTGGGAGCCCCTCATTGATGCGGACAGCCCAACTGTAGGTCCGCCTCTCCTCCCTGGAGTCGCCGCGGACTTTGCCTACCGGAATCCATTCGGAACCCAGCTCGACTTGCTTCCATGTTTGGTGGCGCGACCCCATGTAGCCACCGCCTCCCCTACCCATCCCACCAGAATTGATCGAGTTTGCGATTCTCGCAACCCGCCACTTCGGAGTGGGCTCCGGTGTCAAACTCCGCTTGTGACCTCGCCCGCGAATCTCCACCCGCGTTGACTGCGAAGCCTGAATGGACCGGCCACTCGAATCGACCAGGTGAAGACTCACGGGCACAGAAGAAGGCAGCTCAACGGGAATCGCAACGTGTGTGTGATTGCCTGCGATCGAGAACTCGGGCGCCGAACCCGATCCCCTCCTGGCAAACCCCGCGTAGGCCCGGTATCGACCTGCGGGTAGCTCGTGTACTGTGGCCTCCCCTTTAGTGGCGCTCACGGATGCTTGCAATTGATCTCCCCGGCTCCAAAACCGATTGCCCTGTACATCCAAGCGCCAAAGATAAACCTGACCAGAAACCGGATTCCCTGTCGCTGGCTCGAAGAATGACATTGTAAGTGAGCAAGCTCCCTTCTCAATTGGGTCGGGACCTGGATACTCCGACAACTCCGGCTCTTGCTCTGCGGAGGACTCCCGTTGGGTTGAAGGCGCTACCGCTCCCCGTTCCGTTTCGTTTGCATCCCAACCCAGTAAGGCACTTTCCTCCCCCGAAACCAAATGACTTGTGGATGCCACAGCACCCTGCTCAAGTCCTTCAGTCCCCGCAGCCTCGGGCCATAGGAACCAAACGAAGGCCGCAAGGGCAGCTATGAGGATGGGAATGGCTCGCATGGGTGCACAACGAACTCGCATCAATGCGGTTCACAAGGTTTGTCTCCAGCCCCATTGTGCTGGCTTCGTAAGGGAGGGGCCCCTGCACTTCTGATTTCCTGGACGAGCGCTATCCTCTAGCCTGCGCTCCCTGCTGAATCCCCACTACCACCATGAAGCTCCAAGTCCTCCTCGTTGCCCTCCTGCTTTTCGCCCCCCTATTCGCCATGAACCAAGACGATACAACGCCCACCCAAGATCAACTGACTGGCCTCGAAACCGTTGATGGCGCGGTCGACCGGCTCTACGAGGTCATCAGTTTCGAAGGCGGCGGCCAATGCGATTGGGAGCGCATGAACGAGCTCTTCATGCCCGGCGCCATTTTCGTCATGCCCACTCGACCGGGCGGCGATCGCAAGACCCAAAGCCTCGAAGAATTTCAGGCAGGCTTCAAAGCGTTCATCGCGAATTCAGAAGCCAAGGAAAAAGGATTCCATGAATTCAACCTGCACCGATCCATCACCGAATTCGGCGACACGGCCCATGTCCATTCGGTCTACGAAGCGCGCTTTGGAAAGTCAGGTAAGAAGGTCCTGATGAGCGGCATCGACAGCATCCAGCTCATCAGAATTAAAGGCCTTTGGCATGTGGTATGCATCGCCACGGAAAATGCCACCGCCGAACGCCCCATTCCTAAAGAGTTTATCGGCAAATAGAACCCCACTTCCCCAACCGAGGCGTAGAGTCGCTACATGCGAAACTCCATGAAAATCGCAGGTGTCGGGCGCTACCTTCCGGAGCGCGTGGTCACGTCTGCTGAACTGGGTTCCTTGTGCAACGTGTCGGCCGAGTGGGTTGAAGAGCACGCCGGCGTCGTAGAACGACATTGGGCGAGCGAAGCCGCAGGAGAAACAAACGCAAGCATGGCCGCTCGCGCCGGCCAAGAAGCCCTCGAAGCCGCAGGCATGCAAGCACAAGATTTGGATTGTCTGATCTACGCTTCGGCCACGGTTCAGCAGTTGATCCCGGACACGTCCGTTTTTGTGCTGCGAGAATTGGGGATCGGCAATGCGGGTAAGACCTGCTTGAGTGTGCATGCCACTTGCTTGAGTTTCGTCACCGCTCTCGATGTGGCTGCCAGCCGCATCGCGTCGGGCCGCAGCTCCAAGGTGCTCATCGTCAGTTCGGAGATCACTTCTATCGGTTTGAATTTCAAGGATCCCGCCAGCGCAGCATTGTTCGGGGACGGCGCGGGTGCCGCGGTTGTCACCGCTACTCCCACTGAAGAAGCCAGCTGCATGGAGGCCGTGCGGTTTGAGACCTATGCCTCCGCGGCGGAGCTCACGACCTTGCGAGGGGGCGGAACGCTCTGCGCACCTAACGACCCGCGCACCCGCCCCGAGGACAACATGTTCTACATGGACGGACCGGAGATTCTGCGCTTCACCCTACGTCGCATTCCGCGCTTCCTCTCGAGGCTTCTACCGGAAGGCGGTATGCAAGGCATCTCATGCATAGTGCCCCACCAAACGAGTCGCTCCGGCCTGGACTCCATGGACCGCCTAGGAATGAAAAAGGAGATCATGGTTCGCACCCTTGAGCGATTTGGAAATTGTGTAGCCGCTTCGATTCCGATGGCCTTGTACGAGGCGATTCACAACGGCCAGCTCAAGCGCGGGGATCGTTGCTTGATGATTGGAACTAGCGCGGGTCTTACGATCGGCGGCATCGTGTTCACCTACTGATCATGAAGATTCTGATCACTGGAGCCACCGGATTCCTTGGCGGAGCCGCCGCGCGCCATCTCACCGCCAAAGGGCACCAAGTTCTAGGAACCGGCCGGAGCGAGTCCGCTGGCGTCTTGCTCGAAAAGGACGGCATCGAATTCCAGCCTGCAGACATTCGCGATGCCGGCAAGATCCTCGAACTCATTCGAGGAAACGATGCCGTGATTCACTGCGCTGCYTTGTCATCGCCCTGGGGCCGCGCGGCGGAGTTCGACAGCATCAACCGGCTCGGCACTGACCATGTCATCAAGGCTTGCCAAGAGTCCGGGGTCACGCGCTTGGTCCATATTTCTACTCCCGGCATTTACGTGGGCCTGGGCGATCGCCTGCTTGTTAAGGAAGATGCGCAATTACCCGCCAAGCCCGCCAATCACTATGTGCGCACAAAGTTGGCTGCGGAAGGCCTCGTACAAGACGCATTCGAAGCGGGCCTCTCCACGATCACGCTACGACCTCGCGGCATCTATGGTCCGGGCGACACTGTAGTCCTCCCACGCTTGATTCGCGCCCTTGAGACCGGCCGCCTTCCGCGCATTGGCCAGGGCCAAACCGTCATGGATTTGACCTTCGTCGACAACGCCGCCGGCGCCATCGAATGTGCCCTGCTGGCCAAGGATCACCTGGGCGGCCGCACCTACAACGTGACCGATGGCCAGCCCATCGAACTCTGGCCTTTCATCGATCAACTCTGCGAAAGGCTTCAAATCCCTAAACCCAGCCGCACGGTTTCCCTTCGCGTAGTCGCCGCTTATGCATCCGTCCTTGAGCTTGTCCACCGCACCGTCCTGCGCGGCAGGGAACCTCTCATGACGCGCTACACGGCCACCTTGCTGGCACGCAGTTTGACCCTGGACATTTCCGCGGCCCGCAACGATCTCGGCTACACCCCGACAGTAGGCCCCGAAGAAGGCCTCGACCTTTTTGCGAAATGGTGGAGTCGCCCCAATGAATAGCGTCCAAGCAGAACTACTAGTTGCGGGGTCGTGCACGCACCCGGAGCACATAGTCCACGGCAATTGGCGTCTGAGTTCCATGCAATTCCCGGCCACCTTCGCCCTCATCCGCCACCCGGACAAAGGCCTCATGCTCTACGACACGGGCTACTCCACCCAGTTCCTCAAGGCGACGGAAAAGCTGCCCGAGCGCCTGTACCGCTGGATTACTCCGGTCACCATCCCCGAGGATCAAACCGCGGCTGCACAATTACGCGCCCGTGGCATCGACCCGGAAGACGTGAAGTTCGTCATCCTGTCCCACTTCCATGCGGACCATGTGGGTGGACTGGTGGACTTCCCCCGAGCCCAATTCCTCTTCCTCGAAGATGCCTGGAAGGCGGTCAAAGACCTAAGCGGTCTCTCCGCCCTGCGGCGCGCATTCCTTCCAGCCCTCTTACCCACCGACTTCCGCAAGCGTGGGCAAGCCATCGAAACGGGGCGCCCCATGGCGCTGCCTTCCGAGCTGGATCCCTTCACCCACGGACACGATATCTTCGGTGATGGATCCATGTATGCGGTGGAGTTGGACGGCCACGCCATAGGCCAAATGGGACTGGTGCTGAGATTGCAGACCGGCGCCTTCTGGTTCCTGGTCGCGGACGCCTGTTGGACAAGTCGCTGCTACCGCGAGCGCATTTCGCCCCACGTGGTGACGCGCTTACTGTTCAACAATACGCGCGAGTACCGTCGAACCCTGGCCCGTATTGGCGACCTATCCGAACGCTCGCCAGAAGTGCAAATCATTCCCTCCCATTGCACCGAGACCTTGCGAAGCCTTTCGGGCGCGGCGCGCAGCTAACTTCGATTTAGCTGCTCGACCATCGCGGCCATGCTACGGAGGCTCAAGGCCTGGGCCATCTCGCCAATGCGCGCCATGAACGCGGGCTCCGTACCACTGCCCAGAATCTGCTCCACCGTGCCCTTTAGGATTTCCAACAAGGCCAGGGAATCCCCACCCAGGTCGTAGAAGTCTTCCTCAAGCCCGATGGCTTCGCTCTCCTCAAACCCAAGGGCCGGACGCCAAATGGCCAGCAGCGCAAGTTCTGTTGCCGTCCAATGCGATGCAAAATCTGGCGCAAATCCATTACCCACCCGACCCTCGCCCTGTGCCAAAGCAGCCTTGTCCACCTTGCCATTGCTAGACAACGGCATCTCCTGCAAACGCTCCAACCGGCTGAGTCGCATATAGGCTGGCAACCTTCCCTGCAAATGCTCCTCAACCCTAATCGGATCCAAGTCCTCCCCGGAGCTGTAGAACCCAATCAAGCCCGGTCGGCCCGCACGATTGTCCCGACAGACGACCGCAGCCGTTTCTACACCGGCCAATTCAAGCATGGCGTTTTCGATCTCACCCAACTCCACACGGTGTCCATTTAGATTGACCTGGCTGTCCCGACGTCCTTGGAAAACTAGACGCCCCTGTTCATCCATGCAAACCACGTCGCCAGTCCGGCAAGCACGATGACCACCGGCTAGGGTTACAAAGCGACGGGCTGTGGTAGTCGTATCGCCCCCATAGCCAATCGCAAGGCAAGCGCCCGATAGATACAGCTCACCCTCGTCGCCAACGGCAACCGGCAATCGTTGATCATCCAATACATGGGCTTCCACATTCGCTATGGCAAACCCGATAGGCACCGCAGGACTGCCCGGCTCCATCCCGGGATCAACACGGAAAACAATGCACCCAATCGTCGCTTCGGTGGGTCCGTACTCATTGAAGATTGTCCAATCAGCTCCCCATTGAAGATGAGCGCGTTTGGCCAATGCAGTCCCCAACTGTTCCCCTCCCACAATCAGAGTTTTGTCCCGCCCCTTGCGTTCCTCCGAATCCAAAGCCAGGGACAAGTGTGCCGGTGAGAGCTTTACGTGTGTCAGGGTTTGACTCTCTATGATTTCACGCATGAGCACGTGRGTCGTGGCATCCTCGAAAATTTCTATCCTCCCGCCCGCAATCAGTGGCAGGAACATGGGCGTCAAGGTGCTGTCGAAACCGATCGATGCGAACAAGGGAAAGGCGCTATCCGAATCGWCCCCATAAGCTTCCCGGGCCCAAACCAGGTAGTTGTGGAGGCTACCTTCTCCGACCTGTACCCCCTTCGGTGCGCCAGTCGAGCCTGAGGTGTAGATTTGATAGAGCGGGCCGTTCAACGGATCGACCTGCAGAGCGCGCTTCTGCGTGGACAATTCCAAGCGGCTCACATCCACGRCYGAARCTGARAACTCGGGCTCTGATTCMAGRGACAAKSGAGAGTCCACGAGMACTAGCGCCGCACCRCAATGCTGAAYCATGTGAACGATGCGGGCRRCCGGSGTATCCGGATCGATTGGAACGAACACCGCTCCCACGGACATGATCGCAAGTAGGCTAGACATCAAACGGGGCCCACGCTGCAAGCAGACTGCAACAAATCGCAAATGTATTGACCGTTCCGGTTGCATTCTTTTTTGAAGATGCTCCGTCGGGAACTCAAACAGTCACCGGTATGGCTGAAGAAAACTCAACAACCTACGTTGTCGATTTTCTTTCCAGCTCAGAAGGTTTGCAGCTGAACAGGGCGTTCGTTAAAATTTCTGATCCAAAAGTTCGACGTAAAATTGTTGATCTTGTGAAGTCTCTTGGAGACCTGGACGAGTAATTAATTTAGACATCAAGTTTATATAACCCGCAATTTGAATAAAATTGCGGGTTATTTGCTTTTATCAACCCCAGCTTATGTAGGTTAATATCATTTGGCCTAACCTTGTCTATGAATTTGCTACATTTTCTCTATCAGAGTGTGATAAAAGCACTTGACCT
>JAESRM010000265.1 GCA_016764635.1 Planctomycetota bacterium | reverse complement strand
GGTGTTCGGCCAGGTGGATGAGTTTGGCAGGCCGTGTTTTCCAAGTGCCATTGCGCGAGGTCTTATAGCCATCGCGCAGGCCGTTGATGGCGAAATCCATCATGGCTTCGCGGCTCATGTTGCCGCCGCGTTGCCGCTCTTTTAGCCAGGCTTCGATGGCCTGGTGTACCAGGTCGCCTGCCAACATGGGCATGCGCGTCATCTTCTTCAGCAGGTAGGCCTCGCGCCGAGGCGCGGCTGCGCTTTGACCCCAACCCAACCAGGACAGGTAATAATCGAAGTAGTACCGACGCTTGCAAGAATCAAAAGTACCCGCACGGGATGCGGACCAGGACAGTTCGTGTTGGATGGCCATGCCTGCAGTATCCGCTGCGGACATGCCGATCTCCAGCATTAGTTTCGGCGGAGCGCGAGCGGCCCGTCGGGGTCGCGCYTAAGCACTTTCCCTGGCGAACTCTAGCCCGGCTGCYGTCCAAATGACTTCCTCACCTTGYAACTGGGTGATCAGCTGTACSGGRCTRCCCCAYAGGCTGGCCACCTGYTCSAGCAAGGGCCGCGCATCGCCCTCRTGCAGRTCWCGCCCATCRTGGTTGTGCYTGAGSWGCAGCAACKCRCCMGGCTGGCAGTGCATGTCCACGACTTCGATTTGGGGGCCACCGCACCAGGTCAGGCTCAAAAGTAAGGCATCCTTGATCTCCTGCCAGCTCTGGCCCTTGGCCGTCAGGGGTTTGAAGTAGGTGCTGGTTTTGGCGAAGGCTTCGTCCACCAGATCATCCACCAAGGAAAGGTCGTTGTGCTTGCGCCGTAGTTCGAACAAGTCCAAACCGAGTCTCTCCCCATGGCGGAACAACTCTAAGCCTAATTTGTAGGGATTGAGCACGCCTCCGGTTGTGGCGGTAGCGCCCGCGTGGCACTCGGCGAAGTCCACAATTTCAGAAGCCTCCAGGATGCCGCCGGTCAAAATCCGGCAGTGCCAATAGCACGCCCAGCCCTCGTTGATGATCTTGGTTTGTCGTTGCGGCAGGAAGTAGTAGGCCTCGTCGCGCACGATCGAGAGCAGCTCCCGTTGCCAATCCAGCAAGGGTGCAGAGCGCTCCAAAAATCCCAACAAGTCGAAGGGCGAGCGCAACCCCTGGGATCCCGCCCACCGCTGCCGCTGCGGCAAGTAAGGATCCAGCAGCGTGTCGAGGGCCAGGGCGCGATCCAGGAAACGTTCCACCACATCCTTGCCCTGCTGCTCAGCGTGCATGTCCAGGCGCCGGGCATGGTCAGCCATGCCGGACGCCATATGGCGCTCCGTGGATGCAAACCAGATGTTGTTGTGGAAGAAATCCGCATGCCCAAACACGTGGGCCATGACCAGTTTTTGCTCCATCAAGGAGTTGCTCTTGACCAGGTACGCCAGGGTGGGATCCCCATTGATCACGAGCTCGTAGATCTTCGAGAAACCATAGGAGTAGCCCTTTTGCAGGCGTTCGAAGTCCATGCCGAAACGCCAGGAGGCGTAACGCTCGGAAAAGCCCCCGTAGGCGGCCATGGCGTTCACATCGCAGGCCGGCAGGGCCTCGAAAACAACCTCAAAGAAGCTCAACCCCTGATTCAAGGCGGTTTCCTCGATACGTTTGGCCCAGGTCATAAGTTCTGGAGTCATGGATCTGCCCTGCACCATCAGCGTCCCCTGCGCAGGAATTTGCGCAACGCTCCGGGAACCGCATGGCGATCCTCCACGTCCACGCTGACCAGATTGTCCGTCTCGCTAAAGACCCGGTCCAGGTCGCCCTTGAATTGCCCCGACCCGTACACGCTCTTCACTTGGCTGTAAGCGAATTGATTCACGTGGGGCAGGATGTCCTCCTCGAGCAAACGCAGGCAGACCTTCGTGTCACGCGCGCTCCAGTTGTCCCCGTCGGAATAGTGGAAGGGGTAAATGTTCCAGTGGGCCGGCGGATATTCATCGCGGATCAGGTCACGGCACAACTCGTAGGCCGAGGAAATCTTGGTGCCGCCCGACTCGCGCAGATGGAAGAACGTGTCGTGATCCACCAACTTGGCCTCCGCGTCGTGCACCATGTAGACCACCTCCAAGTTCTCGTACTGGCTGCGCAGCCAAGTGTCGAGCCAGAAGGCTTGCAGGCGCACCATGTCTTTTTGTTCGCGCCCCATGGAACCCGAAACGTCCATCATATGAATCAGGACCGCTGAGCTCTGCGGCTTGAGATGGCTGCGTTCCGCACGATAGCGCCCGTCGGCGGGAATCGGCACCACGCGCGGGTCCTCGGGATTCCACTCGCCGGACGCGATTGTGCGCTTGAGAGCTTCGCGGAAGGTACGTCGGAAGATACGCAGGGAGTGGGGTCCTTCCTGGCGCACGCCCGTGTAACGACCGCCCTCCACCATGAGTTGTTTGTTGCCGCGCGGTTCGATGCGCGGCAGCCCTAGCTCGCTGCCGAGCAGCTCGGCCAGCTCCTCGATTTCGACCTCCACTTCGAGCGCGTGCTGACCGGACTGGTCGCCCGCGCCGCCTTGGCCCTGGTCCGATCCGGATGCTTGGCTGCCCCCTTTGCCGCCGGACCCGGACCCGCTGCCCTGTTCCTGATCAGAACTGCCAAAGCGCAGGCGCGGCAGTTCGATCTGCGGCACGGGAATCGTAATGACCTTATCGCCCTGGCGCCCGACCCAATCGCTGTTGCAAAGGTACTTGCGTAGATCCTCCCGCAGCTTGCCGCGCACAATGTCGCGGAAGCGTGCGCGGTCGCGCGCGATTCTGTGTCGGGGCAAGGGCATGGGAGCCTAGGCGGCCAAGCCCGCCTCTTCGCTCTCGCCTTCGTCCGAGGATTTCAACAAACCGGCCACCTCGCGCAAGACGCGGCTGGCCGAACTTTCGTCGTATGCAAACCGACGGATCAATCGATCCCGAACGGCTTCAATGCGCCGGGTAGCTTTCGGATCTATCGCGCTGGAAACGCAAGATGTCAGTTGGATCGAATCCTTTTCATCTTCGAAGCGCTTGGCTTGCAGGGCCTTACAAAGTCGTTCATTGCTGCGGTAGTCGAAGCGGCGGCCGTCTGATTGCAGCACTCCAATAAAACTCATGAGTTCGTGGCGGAAGTCATCCCGCCGAGAGCTGCCCACGCCCATTTTCTCCTCCACGCTGCGCATCAGATCCTCATCGGGGCCCTGGGCCTGATCGTCAGGACCGGGCACCTGTTCGCAAGTGGTATATGCGCGCAGGGAGTCCACGTAGCGCGAACAGAGGCTTTCCATGGCAACCTCGTCGCAGGCCAGGACCTCCCGCACCTCATCCTGAATGATTTTGTCATACACGCTTTCGACCAGGTCGATGCAGTGCAGGTAGCGATCCACATCCTCAGCGCCGGCGGAGAGAGAATGGTGCAGCAGGCCATGACGAATCGATTCAAGGACTTCGCGCGGCCCGGGCATGTCCCCGCCCTGCACCAGGCAGATGGCGATGCGATCTTGAACGTAACGTGGGCTGATGCCGAACAGGCCTTCGCGCTTGGCTTGCGCTTGCACCTCGGCAGCTTGCGCCGGTTCGAAGCCCGGCACGCGGTCCCCGTTGTAAAGCCTCGCCTTTTGCAGGAGGTTCAGGCCCTGGTGCGTGGGCTCTTCCAAGCGTGTCAATACGGACCAAAGGGCGGCCATGCGTAAGGAGTGCGGCGCCAGCTCCCTTCCGGCGGACCCCACGCAACCGTAACGCCGGCGATAGATCTGGACCTCGCCATCCACGGTCAGATTGTAGGGCACGTCGATGCGGATGGTGCGATCGCGGAAGGCTTCCATCAGATCGTTGCCCGCCAATCGTCTGTACTCGGGTTCGTTGGTATGCCCCAGGATGACCTCATCGATCGAGCACTGCTGGAACTTCTTGGGCTTGATGGCGCGTTCCTGGGTAGCTCCCAGAAGGTCGTATAGGAACGCCACATCCAGTTTGAGCACCTCGACGAATTCCAGCAGGCCGCGATTGGCCACGTGAAATTCCCCGTCGAAGTTGAAAGCGCGTGGATCGCTATCCGAACCGTACTCGGCGATCTTGCGGTAGTTCAGGTCCCCGGTCAGTTCGGTGGAGTCCTGGTTCTTTTCGTCCTTGGGTTGAAAGGTGCCGATGCCGATGCGGCTGGCTTCGTGGAAAACAAAACGGCGCACGCGCACGTGCTCGATGATGCGCTGCCAATCCCCGTCATAACGCTCGGCCAACATGTCGTAATAGTGCATGCTCAAGGGATCCAACTGCCCCTCGATGCGCAACTCGTACTCGCCCTTGAAAGATTCGTTCAGACGTTGCTGCACCCCATCGCGTTGCTCCGCCGGAATCAAGAGCAAGGGACTTTGTCGCGTAGCCGACGGAATTGTTTCCCCGTCAACGATCCATTCAAATGTAAAAATGCGGCCCTGATCCTGCTTGGTGTAATTCTCCAAGCCCGCTTTCAAGAGCCGCACGATGGTGCTCTTCGCTGAGCCCACGGGACCGTGTAAAAGCAACAATCGACGCTCGGGCCCCAAGTGCCGCGCACCCGCACGGATCATGTCGACCAGGTCAGCCAGGGGCTTTTGCATGCCGAAGATGCCGTCCCGGCCCCCGCCCATGGGATCCTCGAACAGGTTCCAAAGGCGCTTTCCATCGGCGTCCAGGGTGCTGCCATGGGATTCGATCATGTCCAGGAGCCGTTGCCATGCATTGCGCGCAGGTCCCCCGTCGGAGCCGAGAAGCTCCATGTACTCCGCCAGACTCCCGCTCCAGCGCAGGCGTTGGTAATTTTCCTGGCTGGATCCCTGACCGGCCAGGTCGAATAGGCTTGTGAATTCACTCATGGGGCACTCGCGCAAGGGGTTGTGGGCTGTGGATGGAGCCACTTCCTGATCGACGGCATGTCCGTTTTCCTTGAGTGAGCCATGCGCGACACCAGGAGAACCGGGCCCTACCCTGGTCGGGAAAAGGCCCCCCAAGCGCGCCCGTCCCAAAGCGGGGAGTGAACTTCCCCGCCATACAACCCGCTGCGCCCCCTTCGCCCAATCGCCCCTTTGCGCTATCCTGCAAGGGTCCAAAGCCCCACTCCCATGCGATTCACCACGACCTCCATCTTGCTGCTGCTGTGCAGCGCGCTCGGCGCACCCGCCTGTTCTCAACCCCAAAGCACGGGCCAGAAACAAGAGCAGGCTCCGGTCACGACCACCGTGCCCGTACCCGCCACCTACGACGGGGCGCGTGCCTGGAAGGACATGCAACACATCGTGGGCTTGGGGC
This sequence comes from Planctomycetota bacterium, assembly GCA_016764635.1. Taxonomy (GTDB): domain Bacteria; phylum Planctomycetota; class UBA1135; order UBA1135; genus NORP259. The sequence continues at coordinate 3,592 of JAESRM010000265.1, read as the reverse complement.
CCCGACCCGCCGGCTCCGAAACCCTCGAGCAACTGCGCCTCTTCCTCGAAAGCGAGTTGCGCAAGATCAACCTCGACCCTGTGCGCCAGTCCTTTGAAAACAAGGTCCCGATCACAGCGGATACACCTGAGGGCAAATTGGCATTCACCAACCTGTATGCGGACCTGATTTCCGACCAGGATCCCGACGCCCCCATGATCATGGTCGCGACCCACATGGACACCAAGTTCATTGCGAATTTTGTGGGCGCCAACGATGGCGGTTCCTCCACCGCCGCGGTGCTTGAATTGGCACGCGGCTTGGCCGCCTCCAGTCCGCGACATGTGACCTACCGCTTCATCTTCTTTGACGGCGAAGAGGCCGTACGCTTCGACTGGCAGGATCCCGACAAYACCTACGGATCGCGCCACCACGCCCACGAATTCTCCAAGAAACGAGGTTTTGAAAAGCTCAAGGCTGTCGTCCTTCTCGACCTGGTCGGTGACAAGGATCTACGCCTCACCCCGGAGCTAAACTCCACACCTTGGCTGCGCAGCCTCTTCGACAAGGCCATCATCAAAGGCGGCTACGGCAAACACCTCGGCGCCCGGCCCCAACGCCTGAGCGACGACCACCTGCCCTTCGCCGCGCTCTCCATCCCCGTGCTGGACCTGATCGACTTCGAATACGGTCCCTACAATAGCCATTGGCACACCAGCAAAGACACCATGGACAAGTGCAGCGAGGCGAGCCTCACCGCAATCGGAAACATGACGTTGTTAGGTTTGAAGGCACTCAGCAAGCGTTTACAGCCCAAGTGATCGGACCAACCGATCCAGCCGGGGTCGAGCAAGGATTGACCCAAGCTTGAATCCAATGAATGGAATTTCGGATCACTTGGCTCTTTGCCCCAGCCCGGAGTGCTGCCGGCTAGAAGTTTCACATTGAACCGTAGGGCCGTTCCCCTGCCGCAGTCTGGTTGCCGGCCTTAGCGACCTTCACCCCCGATCAGCGCGCATCGACGAATTCCGTCCCACCCAGCATTTTCACGCTCATGGAGTTCAGTCGGGGCGCATCGAGATGCAACGTCACGGCTCCAGGGTCCTGGATCTTCAAGATCATTCGCACCCCTATCGGCCGGCCTGGCGCAGGCAACCTCGGAATGAAATCCCCGCCCAGCTGCTCGAATGAGGCCTTCCGTTGCGGCGCCCAAGCTAGCTTCAGTCGACGGGCACCCGAAACCTTCAGCTTTACTTGCGAGTGCGCGCCCAGTCCAGAGGCTTGCCCCATGTGGGCCAATTCAAACTCCACCATCCACAGTTCCTGGGAGAGGCGTTGACTCGTGATATTGTGCACCTGCAAGCGCGGCCGCCGAACCTGAACTCGCTGCAACGCATCACCCAGGCCATTCCCCTCCGCTTCGGACATGAACGTCACCAGCAAACCCAAACCCTCCTTCGCATACCGCTGCAACGACCCTCCTGCTGACGTTTGGCGCCCAGCCGCCCCGTGCTTTCCCATCAAAACAAGCGCCATAATCTCCCGCGACAAAACCAAGGACTGTGAGAGCGCCCGCGTCTCCGGCTCCGAAAGCGGCACACTGCCCGGGTGACCACGGCCGGCCTGCCAAGGGCTCCAACCCACCGGAAAATTGTGCTCGAGCCGGACCCGAGCCTCGTCGGCGGATCCTCCCCCTCCTGCGACCCAACCATCGGGATCCGGCATAGGGAAGAAAATCAACTCTAGATCCGTCAGTGGTTTGTCGGCCCGCGCAAATCCAGCGATCAGGCGCAATGTTTCCACGGGATCCAGCGGTTCCTCCAAACCGGCCACGATCGCCACCGCGGGCTGACCATGCTTGGCGCGATTCAATTCCGTATCCCAAGGCAAAACGCGCAAACGATACAGGGACCGACCCAACCTGCTCTTGCCATAAGTGTCCAGGGCCACACGCTCCGGAAACTGTCTCGCCAGGGATTCCAAGGCTGCCTGCAAGGACAGGGGGCTCGGTTTCGCTTCAAGGCGTTTGAATGCTGGCTCCACCGCTTTGCAGGGTTTGCGTTGGGCCTGCGTCTCCGTCGGCCCAGGGCTCTCGAGCGACACCACCGGCGATGCCACCCCAATACCCATCGTCAATATGAAGGTGGCGCCCCATGTCATGCAATGCTTCAAAGCACCAACTCCTTGCTGCCCAGACGGGTTTTGCCCAGTCCAAACTCCACCTTAAGACGAGCCCCCTCGGCCGCGTGAAACAACCAACTCACCGTGGCGCTGCGACCTCCCGAGTCCAATCGAGGAAACGATTGGCGGTCGGGTCCGGTGATGCGCCTTGCGGACTGGGGCGCCAACACCTCCAACCAGGCGGAGCCCGCCTCCCCGGATCCTGCCCAAAGACCAAAGGTCTGGGGCTGCATGGGAAGTGCGCCCACACAGCGCAGACGTGCACTCACCGTGACCAACTCCTGCTCGCGCTTGACCGAAACATCGCACAGCTCCAAGTAAGGAAGCCGGTTCACCAACTCCCAAACGAATTCATCCAAACGCTCCAAGGCCCCCGCCAACGCGGACTCCGGCGGGTTCCAATAGGTCTTAGGCTTCCAACCGCCAACCTGGCAAGTTTCCCCATCGGACAGCAACACCGGCTGCCACTCGGCAAACCCTTCCCCGCCTAGCTCATCGTCCAACCAAGTGGCCCAGCGACGATCGCGCTCGTGCATGCTCGGCCGAAAATCCCAAGCATCCTCCCCTCCTATCTCCCGAACCGCCTCGTATTCACCCTCGCGCAAACCCACGCCCCAGGGCGCCACCTCAAAAGCCAACACGCCCGGAACCGCGTAGCACCAATCCACGAACGAACCTTTCTCCACCCCTTCGCGAGCTTTTGAAATCGAAAACACCGGTGCCCGGGTTCGGCCTGTCGCCGACCGAAACGCACCACCTAGATTTTCGAACAAGGCCAGGTCCGGAAGGCTTTCCCAGGGCGGCTGCGAGCTCGCTCCGGGATACGCCAAGCCCCCGTGATTGCCTTGAAATGAAACCACCAGTGCGCAGGGCCTGGCCAGAATGTACTGACGCAAGGCCGTGGTCAGCGCAGCCTCGCCGTCCTTTTTGTTACGTATGGGCTGGGCGATACCGGCACCTGAGAGCAGGGGAAAGTCTCTCTCCAAATCGAAGGGCTGACCCACGTCACCCGTCGGCGCCCCCTCGGTCAAACGCTGGTAGCGCGGCGCATCCCCGGAGCGCGCCCTGCACAGGAAGCGTGCGTCCAGACTCGGCGTCCAAGGACCTTCGGGATCCTCCACCAACATCTGCAACACGTAACCATCCCCATCCAAATCCCGTCCCCCTGCGCTCTGCCCCCGATTGACCCGCGCCAACCCCTCGGGCGAAGCGAACGGAACCAGCAGAAATGTCAGGTCGGGCCGCAGGTTCTTGAGACCCGTGAGCAAACGGTAGCCCGCGTGCAAGACGGCCTCGCTACCCGCCATAGAGCGGCCGTCCAAGCCCCCCACAATCACCACCGCGCGGCGCCTCTCCAAGGGCCGCATACGCAAATCCCCCGCCCCAAACTCGATCGCCAAAGCCCCGTCCATGGACTCCACCCAGCGCACGT
>JAESRM010000264.1 GCA_016764635.1 Planctomycetota bacterium | reverse complement strand
GTCAATCTCTTTGGCGATGGTCACACCGTCGTTGGTGATTACGGGAGCGCCCCATTTCTTCTCCAGAACAACGTTGCGGCCCTTGGGTCCCAGGGTCAATTTCACGGCGTTGGCGACCGTGTCGATCCCATGGAGCAGCGCTTGTTGGGCCGTATCGTGATCGACGCCAGCCGTGAATTGGCACCCGATGGCCTGCCAGGCGGCGTACGCATCGACTTGGAAGGCAAACGCAGGATCCTGTTTGGGCGCCCGCCCGGTGGGGACTTCCCCGGCGAATTGCCTGTCAAGATCAAGTGGCGTGCGATCACCGCGGCCCTCATGGCCGGCGCGGAAGGCCCCGCTTGGGACCTGTTGGATGTGCGCTGGGATGAACCGATTCGGCAGGTGCGTGGGGCCTCGGAAGATGACTCCTGAGACCCAGGGGAGGGTGCGCCCATGGATCATGGGGCCCCCGGGGCGGGCGGCCTACCTAGCCCTTTGGTTGCTGGGTGCGGGGCTCTTGTTGTGCGCTCCTTGTGCTCAATTGTGTGCAGGCATGTCGCGTTTTGTCCTGCTTGCTGGCTTGGCTGGCCTGTTCCTGGCGTGGCCGAAGAGCTCGGGCCTGGGTTCCACTTGGCGCTCCCTGTTAGGGCTTTTGCCCTTGCTTGGTTTGGCGCTCGCCTTGGATTTGCAAGCGGGCTTGGAGGTGGGAAGGGGTGCTTGGCTCGCTGGGCACGGCGCATTGCTTTGCTCGGCCTGTGCGATCCTGGGGGCATGTCATTCAAGAGGTCGTGGCGCCTTGCAGGCTCTGATCTTCGGCCTTTGGTTCTTATTGCCGCTAGCCCTAGGGCTCTGGAGCCATGTGGCTGGAAGCGTCACTCTGGATACCCATAGGCTCCTGTCCTGGTCGCCCGTGGGCTCGTTTTGGCAGGGGTTGGCGCTCTCTGGAGAGACCGGGTCCGGCCTGGATTTACAGCGCAACGGATACTTGGTTGGCGCCGTTCTCTTTTGGTTTGCGCGGGGACGGGGACGGGGTGTTGCCAGGGATTCCGATGGGGGCCAGGATTGATGTTCAAGTCCTTTTGCATGGTGTGGATTTGTTTGCTGTTGGCGACTCACGCCCTGGCGCAGGATCCCCTGAAGAATCGGTACAACCCGGTGGAGCTGCAATTGGTGGGGCCGCTCGAAACGGTGACGATCCGCTCGGGCAAGGCCGGGGAAACGCGCATTGACGTCACCTTGCTCAAGGGCGAAAAGCGCAGCCTTCAGGTTCCTCTGGCCWWTTCAGCCAGTTTTGTTGATTTCAAGGTGGATGTGACTTGGCAGGGGGAGGGCRCGGTGCTTTGGCCCACGATTCGTGAATTCGAAACGGYCAAGCCCCTGTCGCGCTCGTCCATGCCCTTGCCCRCGATYCCCAATCCSGTGCCGGTMTTGCYTCTCGCCACRGCACTGGGYCTGGTCGCYCTARCCTTGCTYTTGTTYTTCCTCAGRCGCCGCCYKGSTTTGTGCTCGGGGGKCGCGCTATTGGGTACCTTGYTGCTGTTTGTCCAGGCCGGAATCGAGGACCCCGCYGGAGCCAGYCGCGTYCGCATCCTCGAAATGGGTCCGCAGGGACCTTGGAGGGTTTTGGACAGCGCGCGCGATTCGATGGGGCATGTTCCTGGGCAATCGATTCGGTTGGTGGTGAAACCCGCCAGCCASCCCGTGGTCTGGCATGTGAYCGAAGAGCWYGGGGAATGGGTCATGGAGGCGCGCGCCAAGGGAGCCATGCTGCGCAAGGAGTTCCGTATGCAGCCCGGAGCTCGAAGCCTCAACGCGGATTTGAACGCCCTTGGGAACCTGGAGCAAGTTTGGGTTCGCGAGGACTCTGGGGTTTGGAGCGCGCGTGGAGCCTGGCCCATGGGGGCCGGTTTGCCCAAGGCTGTTCCTGGATTGCAAGGACCGCCGAGTTGGTTGGTCAGCGCTTTGCCCCAGGGGCCAGAAATGTGGGTGGCGCGTTTCGTTGCGGGGGCCGGGCCGCGCATCGGGGGCAGCGAACCCACAGAAACCTGGCTCCGCGTTCGTTTGGCTGATTGAGCGGGGAGGCGGCCCGCACAGCGGGATTTCAAAGGGTTGCTACAATTCCGCCATGACGCGCACATGCAATGCTTGGGGCTTTTGGCTGTGGATCCTGTTGGTGACCTTTACGGGGCTGGCTTTGATGCCGGAAGTCTCGGCGGCCCAGCGTGTGAAAATCGGTTGCAAGCGTTGCAAGGACTTGGGAGTTTGGCCCTGCGGCGAGCACTCCAAGGAGTTGCTGGAGTTGGAGAAGGGCGTGCAATTTTGTTCCTTGGCGGCCGCCTGTGAACCGTGCGGCGGGTCCTTCCTGGTGGATTGCGACAGGTGCGATCACGGCACCCGAAGCGATTGGATGGAGCAGCGCAAAGTCGAGGTTGCAGATTGGTTGGCCGGGGAGCCCATGAGCCTGTATTTGGGCCGGCCGGTTCCGCATGTTGAAACCATGCACTTCCTCTTGATCGTGGATACGGGGCCGTTGCGCAAGAGCAAGAAGAAGGTGGTCGACAACCACACTTGCTTGCACCGCGTGGCCACCGATGTGGAGCAAGTGGCGAGTTTGATGGGGCAGCACCTGGGCCTCAGTGGCGAGGGGCCTGCCCAGAAAGTGACCGTGGGGCCGAGTTTGGAAGGGGTGGAGCCCAAGGGCGGGTACTTCGCAAAGATGCGCATGTGGGTTTGGGCGGATCGCAAGGTCCATCGCGCGGTCATGCAGGAATTCCTGAATAGCGGGGCTTCGGGGGACTTTAAGCTATTAGGCAAGAACCCGGTCTTCTCCGTGTGGACCGAGAAGGAGTTCAAGACGCTGCCCCAGATTCGCCGCCTCTTTACCCACAACGCAGCGCACATGCTGATCTCCAATCTCTACAAAGAATTGTGGTTTGGAGATACGACCGGGGGCTGGTTCGATGCGGGTGCCGCTCACTGGTACGAATATTTCATTCATGAGCTCACCACCAGTTATTGCATCGAGGAGGGCACGGTTCTGCGCAACTATCATGACGGTCGGTGGCGCACGGCCATCCGTAGGCGCTTGGCCAAGGAGTCCGGTCCCTTCCTGCCCAGGTTGATCGTCAAGGACACCGGGCAAATGGAACTGCCCGAGCAGGCCTTGTGTTGGAGTTTCTATGATTGGATTGTGGCGAACCGTCCGGAAGCCTTGCAGCCCATGCTGCGCGCGCTCAAGCAGGAGACTCCCTCCAGGCAGATTCTCAAGGAAACCTTAGGTCTCAGTCTGGCGCAGATCGAGGAGCGTTGGCGCGCTTGGGTGGTCGTCACCTACCCGATGAAGGGTGACAAACCCAAGCGAGCGAAGAAGTCCAAGCGGGCCAGGCGCTGAGTTGCCAGGGGACCGGGTTGCGCCCTGGGAAAAGAACCGCGAACTCGGGCTCTCACATCGATCCTTCGGTGGCGTGATTTGGGTGGTCGTGATACCTTGGTAGGCCTCTTTCCGAGCCTTCCCGTCCTGCCCGGCGCCCTATCCAACCTGCCTCTCTTTGCTCCAACTGCTCCTCAACGCCGATGTTTACGCGCCCGAAGCGCTCGGCATCAAAAACATCCTCGTGGCTGGCGGGGAAGTCGTTTGGATGGGTTCGAACGAGCTCAAAGTGCCCAAGGAATTGCGGGCGCAGATCACGGACCTTGAAGGAGCGCGTTTGGTTCCCGGATTCGTTGATGGCCATGCCCATTTGACCGGTGGCGGTGGAGAAGCGGGGCCCCAGACTCGGGTGCCCGCGGTGCCGCTTTCCAAGTTCACCAGCGCCGGTGTGACCAGCGTGGTGGGGCTCCTGGGTACGGACGATGTGACGCGTACCACGGCCGACCTTTTGGCTGCCACACGCGGACTGGTGGCCGAGGGCCTTTCGGCGTTTTGCTACACGGGCGGGTATCACCTGCCGCCGACCACCCTGACAGGATCCGTGCGCGGGGACATCGTGCATGTGGATCGCATCATCGGCGTGGGTGAATTGGCCATCAGCGATCATCGCTCGAGCCAGCCGACCCTGGATGAATTGCTGCGCGTGGCAGCGGATGCCCACGTGGCGGGTTTGATGACCGGCAAGGCTGGGATTTGCCACTTGCACATGGGCGACGGCGAGCGCGGCTTGGATCTGGTGCGCAAAGCCTTGGACTTCAGCGAGCTGCCCGCCCGGGTCTTCAATCCGACCCACATGAACCGGCGCAAGGCGCTCTTCGAAGAGGGTTGCGAACTGGTGAAGCGCGGTTGCACGATCGACCTCACGGCATTTCCGGTGGAGGATGGCGAGGACGCTTACAGCGCGGAGGATGCGTTGGAGCGCTACCTGGCTGCGGATCTGCCCGCGGATCGCATCACGATCAGCAGCGACGGCGGAGGCTGCTTGCCGACCTTTGATGGGGATGGGCAGGTGATCCACATGGACGTGGGCCAACCCGCGACCTTGGCCGCTTGTTTGGCTGAACTGCTGGAGCGCGGGCACGACTTGCATCGTGTGTTGCCCGCATTTACAACGAACGCTGCAAATCTGCTACGCCTAAAAGGCAAAGGGCGGGTTTGCGAGGGAGGGCATGCGGATCTCGTGGTTCTGGGGCCAGACGGCCTGCCGCGGGATGTGATGCTCGGTGGGGTGTGGCACAAGCGCGGCGGTGAAACCGTCGTGTTTGGCACATTCGAAAAAACTGGAGAGTTGAACGTATGACACGTGGATATGTAATCCCGATCGGCGGCGCGGAAGAAAAAGTGCGCGACGCCAAGATTCTGGAGCGCTTCGTGCGCCTTTGTGGTGGCCGTGAAGGCCGCATTGTCGTGATCCCCACCGCTTCCCGATTGGAGGATACGGGGCAGCGCTACGAGGAGATCTTCAATAAGTTGGGGGCCCGTAACGTGACCGTGATGAACATCACGGAGCGTTCCGAGTGCTCAGACCCGGCCTATCTTGAAGCCATGCAGCAGGCCAACGGCGTGTTCATGACCGGGGGCAATCAATTGCGTTTGTCTACGACTTTGGGCGGTACGCCGCTCACCGAGCTGATGCGCGAGCGCAACTTCAATGACGGCTTGCACGTGGCGGGAACCTCCGCGGGCGCGTCGATCCTCTCCGAACACATGATTGCTTATGGCGACGAAGGACCCACGCCCTCGAGCCACAAGGTCACCCTGGCGCCCGGCATGGGACTCATGCCCTGGGCCATCGTCGACCAACACTTCCGTCAGCGCGACCGCCTGGGTCGCTTGCTTTCGGCCTTGGCCTACAACCCGCGTTTGGTGGGTTTGGGTCTCGATGAGGACACGGCTGCGGTCTACGGCCCGGACGGCATTCTACGCGTGGCGGGCTCCGGTTCTATCACCGTGGTGGATGCCTCCGAAGTGGAGTTCACGTCCATGGACTCGGCCTCTCGCTACGACCCGGTCACGGTCATCGGCGTGCGCTTGCACTGCTTGACCGAGGACGCCACCTACGACACAAATACACGCATCGCTCGCCCCCCGAGCAAACTATTGAAGAGCATCAGCTCCTAGAAGGCCACCTATGAAAATCCTATCCAAGTCCGTATACCTGGGTCCGAATCACTACGCACTTTTCCGCATCATTCGATTGACGTTGGATTTGGGCGTGCTCGAAGAATGGCCCACGGGTCGACTTGGAGTGGATTTTCAAAACGCGTTGATCGAGCGCTTGCCTGGCCTGAAGGAACACGGGTGTTCCTATGGTGAACCGGGTGGCTTCGTGCGGCGTTTGCAGGAGGACGAAGGGACCTGGCTCGGCCATGTCTTTGAGCACGTGGCCATCGAGTTGCAGAACATGGCGGGGGCCCATGTGACCTTTGGAAAAACCCGTGAGACTGAGACTCCGGGCGAATACAACGTGGTCTTTGAGTATGAGCAGGAGGACGTGGGGCTTGAGGCCGCTAGGTTGGCCCTGGCCTTGCTGCACGATCTGTTGCCTGCGGAGCTGACACCGGACGACGTGGATGCTGAATTTGATTGGGATACGGAGTGCGAAGCGTTCATCCGTTACGCGCAACGTAGGGCTTTCGGTCCGAGTACCGATGCCCTGGTCAAGGCGGCCGAAGCACGCGGTATTCCGTGGTTGAGGCTCAACCGCTACAGCCTGGTTCAAATGGGCCACGGCAAGTACCAGCGCCGTATTCAAGCCACCATCACTAGCGAAACCCGGCACATCTCCGTCGAGCTGGCCTCCGACAAAGAAGAGACCAACAAGCTGCTGGGCGACCTGGGTTTACCCGTGGCGCGCCAGCGTTTGGTCTACAGCGAAAACGAAGCCAAGCGCGCGGCGGAGCGCATCGGTTACCCCGTGGTGGTCAAACCTTTGAACGCCAACCATGGTCGTGGGGTTTCAATCCACCTGCAAGATGGGGATGAGGTGCGTAAGGCTTACGGGCACGCGCGCGAGCACTCCCGTTCTGTTTTGGTCGAGAGTTACATCGAAGGCTTGGACCACCGCCTATTGGTCGTCAACGGCGAACTGGTCGCGGCCAGCAAGCGCGTTCCGGGCCACGTGGTCGGCGACGGAAAGCACACGGTCGAGCAACTGGTGGAAGTGGTCAACGCGGATCCGCGTCGGGGCGTGGGGCATGAAAAGATCCTCACGCGTTTGGAGTTGGACCACCAGGCCTTGCGCCTCTTGGAACTCAAGAACTTGACCACCGAGTCGATTCCTTCGAAGGGCGAAACCGTCTACCTGCGCTCCACGGGCAACCTGTCCCAGGGGGGCACGGCCGTGGATGTGACCGACGAGATTCACCCGGACAACCGGGAGATGGCGCGCCGTGCGGCCAACGCCGTGGGTTTGGATGTGTGCGGCGTGGACTTCCTGACCACAGATATCACGCAATCCTACAAGCGTACGCGCGGCGCGATTTGCGAGCTCAACGCGGCCCCCGGATTCCGCATGCACGTGGCGCCCTCCGAGGGCACGCCGCGCGATGTGGCGGGTCCGGTGATCGACATGTTGTTCCCCCCGGGAACGCCCACCCGCATTCCGATCGCGGCTATTACGGGCACCAATGGCAAGACGACCACGGCGCGCATGGTGGCCCACATCTTGAAGATGGCGGGCAGACACGTGGGGTTGACCAGCACCGAGGGTGTTTACATCGACGGCCACTTGACCGTGGAAGGCGATATGACAGGCCCCGTTGCGGCACGCATGGTGCTGCGCGATCCCAAGGTCGATACGGCGGTCATGGAGACCGCGCGCGGCGGGCTTCTGCGTCGTGGCATGGGGTACAAGCAGTGCACCGTGGGCGCCGTGCTCAACGTGGACTCGGATCACCTGGGACTTAAGGGCATCGACACCCTGGAGGAGCTGGCCAAGGTCAAGCGCACCATCGTGGAGATAGCCAAGGACACCGCGGTCTTGAACGCGGACGATCCCCTGGTATTGGCCATGGCGGATCACACCAAAGCCAAGCACGTTTGTTACGTGACGCTCAATCATTCGCACCCGTTGGTGCGTGAGCACATTCAAATGGGCGGAAGGGCGATCGCGCTCGAGGACGGCATGGGCGGTCAGATGTTGACGCTCTATGACGGCCCGCGCCACATGCCGTTGCTTTGGAGTCATCAGATTCCGGCCACCATGGAAGGCCGCGCGATTCACAACGTGCAGAACGCCATGTTTGCGGCTGCGATCACATTTGCCATGGGCGTGGAGTTGGATCAGATCCGCCACGGCCTGCGCACTTTCAACACCACCTTCTTCCAGGCCCCCGGCCGCATGAACGTGTGCGACGATCACCCCTTCAAGGTGATCTTGGACTACGGTCACAACCCGGCGGCCGTGAAGGTCATGGCTGAGTTGGTCGATCGCTTGCAGCCCACGGGCCAGCGCATCGTGGTCATCGCAGCCCCGGGCGATCGCCGGGACGAGGATGTGGTCGCCGTGGCGCAAGCCGTCGCGGGTAGTTTTGATCATTACATCTGCCGGCGCGATGACAACTTCCGCGGGCGCGATGGCGACGAGATCCCCCAGATGCAGCGCAAGGCGTTGATCGATGCGGGCGTGAACCCCGAGTCCATCGAGTTGATTCCCGATGAGGTCGAAGCCACGCAGGAAGCTTTGCAACGCGCCCGATCCGGCGATCTGGTGCTGATCTTCGGAGACAGCATCTCACGCTGTTGGACCCAGATCACGGACTTCAAGCCGGGCACCCTTGAGCCGGGAGCTCCTCACAAGAAGAGCAAGCCGGTGATACGGCCGTTTGAAACCCCGGAAGCTCCGTCCGTTGACAAGCGCAAGCTCGTTCGCGATGAACGCGGTGTGCGCTTGGCCCGCGAACAAGAAACTTCCGATTGAGGGCGAGTCAAGTGCAGCTGACTGACTCACGCCGGTTGACCGGCCCCAATCTGATCTGGGATCATCCCGGAGCGGTTTTAGAAGTGCAGCTTGCCGAAGGGCAGGTTGCGCAGGATGTGTTTGCCGTTTGGCAGGTGCAAGTGGAGCGGGTGCTCGAAGCCTTGGGTTTGCCCGTTCAGCTGGCGAGCCGCGAGTATCCGGGTGGCGTTAGTTTGGCTTTCGCCGCGCCTATCGACACTTTGTATACGTGCATGGATGTCAATGAATGGGCCTTCGAGAGCGCGCGGCGCGTGCTGACCGGGGAGCCGGCTTCGGAATTGGCCGAGGACTTGCCGCGTTTGAGGAATGAGTTGGCGGACGAGCGAGATGCGCGCTTGTTGGACTTAGCCCAAGCTGCCGCCGAGCGTGGCTTGAACTTCTGCGGGGACGATGAGTGGACCACCGTGGGCATGGGTGCCCGGGGGCAGACTTGGGATACGCCCGAGTTGCCTGCGGTTGCTGACGTGGATTGGTCGAGTTTGGCGG
>JAESRM010000263.1 GCA_016764635.1 Planctomycetota bacterium | reverse complement strand
AGCGCCGACCCCCGCGTAGTTGAACGCTACTCGGGCCAGAGCGACGCAGAGATGCGTTCGAGGACCGGTTCATCGCGGATCAGGGGTTCTCGGCCGGGCCTCTAGACCCGCTGCATCGCGCACGGTGCGCAATGATGCGCCCGGCCAGATGCCCTGAAACGAACAAAGGCCCCGCAGTACCTAGTACCGCGGGGCCTTTTTATGCCTTGGGGAAGGGATCAGTCCTCGATGATTTCCACGGTGCGCTCACCGTTGGCATCTTCGAAGATGATCACTTTCTTGGTGTGGACCTTGGCGCTGGCGCCCGAGTGAGAGCCGAAGCTGAAGTGGCCCTTCTTGGCGTGGCCTTTCTTGGTGTGCGCCTTTTTGGTGTGCAGCTTTTGGAGGAAACCCTTCTTGGCGTGGCCTTTCATGACATTGCCTTTCTTGGGGTGACCTTTGAGCTTGCTCACCTGCATGCGCAACTTGTGCATCTCCGTGCGCATGGCGTGCATTTCTTCGCGCAGCTCATGCATGGCTTCGAGCATGGGGTTTTGACCCATTCCGCGGCGAGCGTTTCCGCCGTGCATGCGGTTCATTCCGTGCCCACCGTGAATGCTCTCCATGCCGTGGTCGCGTAGCATCTCGTGGATTTCTTCCATACCGTGCCCACCGTGCAGCTCGAACACCTCTTGCATGCCGTGGCCGCGGTTCTGCTTCATGGCGCGAAGCTTCTTCATCATGCCGCCACGCTTGCCGCCCATCATTTTCCTGATCTTGTGCATGCCCTGCATTCCGGCATGGCCTTTCCGCACATGAACCTCACGTGCGTGGCCAGACTGGCCTCCAAACAATTCGTGAATACGCTTCATTGAGTGCCCACGAAGCGGATGTTTTTTGGCCTTGGGCAATTCGTGGGCGCTGCAACCGCCAGAATCGCAACTGTTGTCGCGCACCTGGAAGATACGCACATCGCACTGCTCGCCGGCATCGCACCTCTTGGTCGGGTCGCACTGCTGACCTGCGTCGCATCGCTCGGTCGCGTCGCATTGCTGACTCACGTCGCACTCGCTCTTGCAGGAAGAGTCCCTGCCGCTATCGCAACCCGCGTCCCCTTCACACTGCAATTTTATTTCGAATTGCCCGTGTTGACCTTCTCCATCGCCGAACCACTGCATGCCGTGGGGACTTTCTCCGTGCTCGAATTTGAATTCGACTTTCAACTCGCCTTCACCTCCATCGGGACTTCCAAACCAACTGAAACCCGAGTCTTCTGCACCTTCCGTGTCCTCGCCGTCAATGTAGTAGTTAAAGCCTTCGTGGCCTTCCGCGCCTTCGAGTTGCCGTAGAATGATCCGGATCTGCTCCTCGTCCAATCTCTCGAAGTCCATTTCGGGTTGGTCGAGCAAACCTTCGATGCTTTGCAATTCGATGATCCCACCTAGCCCTTCAACGTCGCCCCCATAACCAAGGCCCTGGAGCGTGGCCAGCATTTTGGGATCTGCTGCGGAAGTCTCCGGGCGAGAGCCCAGGGAGACCATGAACAGGATYTTYWCRTCGCCACGGTCMGCCTGAATGCCGACCGAGTCGCCRGGGCCATAGCCGGCCATGGCCTTGAGCATCTCGTCCRCRTTGCCSACTTTGGTCTTGCCCACSCKGATGATCACGTCGCCGGCTTGCATGCCAGCTTCTTCGGCGCCGGACCCCTTGGAGACGCTCTCCACGCTCACGTGATTGTCATCGCCGCCCAAGAAAATGCCCAGGTAGCCGCGCTCGTCCTTGGCTGTTTGCGCCAATTCGGTGAGGACCAGCATGGCGCGACCCTCNTGCTCGACGATCTCGATGGTGGCATTCTCGCCGCCTTCCACTTGGACCAGCTTGATCTGGAGGGCCTTCGAATCGGACTTGGGTGCGGGGCTTTGAGCCCATGCGGGTGCAGCGATGGCGAGGGCCAAGAGCAGGGAAGCGTTCTTTTGCATGATTTTGGGGGTTGAGGATTGGACCGCGATGTCCATGGATTTCCTATCGGAATGAACCGTACGAAGGGTTCAGGGTTCCGTTGGTTGCAAACGCCGCCATTCCCACCTATTGGCAAGCATCCAGCCCCTAGAGGCCTGGAGCCCACCTGCTTACGTCAAACTGACGGGGGGCTTGCCCCTCTTTCGAAGGACTACCCGCCCCTTACGAAAGTTTGCGCGGAACCGGCATGTGCGACAGCCGGCCGATCCTGGGCAGGTCACCCACCAGGGGTCGCAGGTAATCCAGGAACGCGGGGCTCACATCGTGGTCCCCGGACAGGAATTCCTTCGGCATGACCTTGGTCTTCTGGGCKACCTTTTCCAATTCGGTCACGTCGTACTCGGCCTGGTAWTTCGTCAGGCTGCCGGCCCTGCGAATGATGAGGGAMCCRTGGGGWACCYTGCCCTCGACGGCCACGCGCACGGCATGGCGRCCCACCTCGCGGGCTTCGAGTGCATCTTGCTTGGAGAAGACGCCAAAGAACGAGCGTTGCAAGTAGCCGAACGTGTCGGCGCGGATGCGGGTTTTCTTACCCAAACGCTCGCGCACGACCCCAGCTAAGAGGTCGCCCAGAGCGCCCGTTCCGGACAGCTGCACGTTGCCGTGGGCGTCGACGGAATCGCTCTTCAGAATGTACTCACCATCCGCCGTGTGGATGCCCTCGGAGACAGCCACCACGCAACGACCGTACTGCTCCATGGTCTCGGCCACCTGGTTCTGGAAGGTATCCACACTGAAAGCAACCTCCGGCAAGTAGATCAGGTGCGGGGCCGCGCCGTGGCCCGAGCGTGCCAGGGCCGAGGCTGCCGTCAACCACCCCGCATGACGCCCCATGACCACGTTGATCTTGACGCCGCCTAGGCTGCGGTTGTCCTCATTGTCCCCCAGGAAAGCTTGGGCCACGAATTTGGCCGCGGACGGAAAACCGGGGCAGTGGTCGGTGACCATCAAATCGTTGTCGATGGTCTTGGGCACATGGAACAGCTTGAGCTCGTACTTGCGCGCCACGGCGGCACGGTTCAGTAGGAAGGCCGTCTCCGCGGAGTCGTTGCCCCCGATGTAGAAGAAGAAGCGCACATCATGGGCTTCCATCACATCCAGGATGCGTTCGCACTCCTCCTCGGTGGGTTTCTTGCGCACGGAACGCAGGCCCGCGCAGGGCGTGCGCGCCACGTCTTCCAGATCCCTGGGGCTCTCCAGGCCCAGGTCGATCAAGTCCTCGTTCAGGATGCCCTGCACCCCGCGAATGGCTCCGAAGACACTGCCGATTTCCGGGGCGGCCATGCAGGCCTCGATCACACCGACCAGACTTTGGTTGATGACCGCTGTGGGGCCACCCGACTGCCCGATCAGGGCGTTTCCAATGCGTTGACTCATGGGGTTCTCCTCAGGGGCCGACCGGGCCCCACTGGGAGTGGCAAAGTAGCGGCAAACCCCTTGCGAGCATAGCTTTCCCCCTTGAACCCGCCACATTCCGAGGCAAACCGGCCTCCCCCGACAATAAGTCCCCGGCAAAATCCAACCGATACTTGCACTGCCACCTGAAATTGCTAATCTCGTCGCCCCACAGGCAGCCCTCACAGGCCACCCGCGTGAGCCCCCCGGCCTCCCTAGGTCGTCTACCAGCTCATTGGATAAGTGGAACTCAAGCGTGCCCGGGTGGCGGAATTGGTAGACGCGCCAGACTAAGGATCTGGTGGGATAATACCCATGCTGGTTCAATTCCAGTCCCGGGCACCACTTTGAGCCCCCTCRMMMGRAYANAKSCRCAKCWNGYRCMMASRAWCMMRRMNGCSCCWKMATTGGNNCGCYKGRTKNNNTCTTTTTTGATGCTGCTGGAGCTCCACTTCCCCCACTCACTCATCCATCGGGATGGAGGCGCGCAGGGCTAGGCGGAAGGACTTGGGGTCTAGCTTGAGCATGAAGAGCATGCTGGACATGCTTTCCATGTAGGAGATTTCCCGCTCCTTCTTGGCCATGAGACGCGGCATGTTTTCGGAGGCGATTTTGTCGGCCCAAAGGGTCAGACGTTCGTCGACTTCCGCTTGCACGGCGTCCACGTCGGACGGGGTCAAGGAACCCAGGCTGCGACCGTTGAAGGACTCCTTTAGCACGGCGCGCTCCGTGCGCTTGCGCTGCTGCCTCCAATCGATGCCACTGTCGGCATTGTCGCGAGCCCATTGGCGCGCCATTTTGCGCAGGGTGGGCGCGGCCTTGCGCGGGTTGAACCATACCATCAAGTTGGCGGAGTCCAGGGCGTTTTCGACTTGGATGCGGAACTCGGGCAATTCGGAAAGGCGCGGAAAGCCTCGGCTTTCACCCTGGTAATAGGTCTGCCGAATGGTCGAGAACATGCGCTCGTGATTCGTGATCCAGAAGTGGCCCTGGTCCGTGATCATCGTGGCCATCATGCCCGTGCCGGGAATGAACGGGGACCAAAATTCACGGGTGAAGAATCCGCCCGAATCGTAGACGTAGTATCCGGTGTCATTGGGATTCGCGGAGTCGTAACCCTGCAAGCCAAACTTCTCCGGGTTGCGACCGATCATGTCGCGGATGTCGTCCAATTTACCGTGGCTGGCTTCCCCATCGGTCCATGTGACGAGCGTGATGGCGAAGACGGTTTGCCCGTCGGTTTCGGCCGGGTATTCCCGGCCGTCGGCGCCCTTGGCCACCACACCACCGTAGTCGTTCTCGCGCACGATCAATGCCACGCGGTTGCGCAGGGAGGACCCCAAAGCATCGAGCAGGTCGTCCAGGCTCTTGTAGTGCCCCGTGCTCTTGATCGCATCCTCGAAGTTGGCACGCATGGCGGGCTCCACCGAGTCGAACACCTCACGCAACAGTTCGGTCACAGGACCGTGCATGTAGGCGAACAGCACACAATCTGCAGGTGCCATGCGAGCAGCGTCGCGCAGCATTTTAGAACGGTCGAATCCATTGACCCGGTACAGCCTGGACTGGAACGGAGTCACGCTCTCGGAGGAGAATGCGCCCGAAAGGTCGATCTGCAAACCTTGTTGGGTTCGAATCAAACCCAGCACGTCCTGGCAAGAAGGCGCTTGAATCAAGCGCCCCATGAAAGCCTGGCCGAATATGGGGCTGGACGTGTTGGGCCAGGGGCCTTTCACTCCGAAGGCCGCGAACGCCTTGCCCACATCCAACTTGACCTGGATTCCCTTGGAGTCCGTGCGCGCCTCGACCTTCTTGATCTGATCGTTGTACGGCGCACTGATCGCTAGGGAGTTCGTGCCCCCCACCTCTTGCAGGTACGGCGCTTTGGCCACCAGGGCCCGGTCGTTGCCGATGATGACCACGTCTTGTACGCGTGCCACATAAATGGGTGATTTGAGATTTCCGCCCGTAACACTGAAGACGCCGTCGTCGCTCTGCACTGTCAAAGGCATGCCGGACACCTTTTTCAACAGGCTCGGATAGCGCAGGGCGGCCACGCCCATTTTCCCTGCCCAATCGACACGCCCGGAGAGCACCCACTTGGACTGGGCCATGCCACCGTCACTGAAGTAACCCGCGATGGCGACCTCCTTGCCCCCAAAGATATCGAGGGGCTGCAAACCCAGGGGCATCTGCTCCAKCTGCAGATCAATGTTCGCCATCAGACCATCGAAGTCATRCTCCTTCGACAACTSCTCGTGCTCGGGYGAATTMAGCCARGAATCCCASGCGTCCAAGTTCTCGATCGAGTCCATGGCYGCCAGCCGCGGAAACTTGCCRAAATCGTCRGCMAGGTTTTCCTTGGAGAGGAAAAAGTCGACCTGACGGGGTATCAAACCCGCAAGTGAATGGGGCCAAGCKGATTCAAAGGGCTTGAACAGGAAKGTCGAGAAAGCGAAGTAGCCYAGGAAAATGATGGCTACCAGGCTGATGCCTGCGATCTTGAGAAAGCGTTTCTTGCGGTTCATCGGTAGTAGAAGGGTCCGGGTGGCTTTGCACCTTGGGGATTCCCGCCCACTTGGGCAAGCCTGGAGGCATGGGAATCACGGGGAATGGATGATTCCCCATTTCACGCGTCCCGCGTGGACGCTCGGAGGGCGGGATCCTTCCCCGCCCGGARTTATTTGGGGAGGGAATACAMGTTGCGTGCATCCCCGAACTCKGTCTGGGCCACGGCTTGCACCTGGGCCAGGACCGYCGGGTCGGAGTCGCTGCARAACACGTAGAACTTCCACAGGTTCTTGTAGGAGCGTTCCAGGTCGGCCAGGCGCGGGATGCGATCGCCAAAGGCGGCCAGGGGGTGTACGCCCTCCTTGCCGGGCCAGCGCACGTGGATGCGCGCTTCCTTGAGCTGCATGTGCTTGGCCGGGCAGTAGACGATCACGTGCGGATTGCGGCCCGTGGCGAAGTGCACGGCATCCTCGATGCGGCGCTCCACGTTCTCGCGTTCTTTGGCGCCGCCTTCGGCGAAGAAGCGGTCGACCAAACCTTGTTGGACGTCCGCATTTTCATAGGCGGGGAAGACGCAGGCGCGCTTGTACAAGCGTCGACCTCGAAAGCGCGCGAGCAGATCGCGGATGCGTTCGCCAGATTCACGGTCGAGCTTCTTCGAAGCTTTCTCCAGCACAATCAAGATCGAATCGTCCGTGCAGTCGTACAGGTCCTCTTCTTTCAGGGCCCCACCGCGCACGGCCATGTCGACGGCGCGCGCCACAAGCGCACCGGCGCTTACTTTAGCGTGGTGGTAATAAACGCGTTCCGAAAAGAAATAGCGCGCGTCCAGGAGGCGCACGACCTCGCTCAAAATGTCCTCGCGCAACAGATCGTGCTTGGCCAGATCAATGTACAGGTTGCCGCTCGCGCGATCGATCTTGAAGTAACTCGTCACACGCGGGTCGACTTGCAGCTTGAGGCCGGTGAAGTAACCGTCGCGCGCTAAGTAGTCTAAAATATCCGCGGAGATGGTGCCCGAAAGCAACTGCATCCAATAGGAGGGCACGTTGGTACGACCTTCCGTACCCGGTTTGGTCAACACGCTGAACACTGTGTCGCGCAAACCGATCTCCTCCAACATGCGGCCCAAAGCGCGCGACGTGGAGAACATGCGGCGATAACGATAGGCGGAGTCATGACGCTCGAAGATACCGTCCTGATCCTCGATGTTGTGACCGAATGGAATGTGGGTCACATCGTGCAGCAAGGCCGCGATGCGGATCACGCGCGCCTCTTCGTCGCTGATGGCCAAGGAGGCGGCCGGATCCAGGGAGAAAGACAGGTTGACCGAGTCGATCAGGGCTTGCACGCAATGGACCGTTCCGATGGAGTGGTCGAAGCGCGTGTGCAGGGCGCCCGGAAACACCAGGTAAGTGGTGCCGAGCTGCTTGATGCCGCGCAAACGCTGCATCTCCGGCGTGTCCACAAGCCGCATTTCCTCATGGGTCAGATACACATCCCCATGAACGGGATCTCGAACGACGCTGTACTTCTTGGCTGCCAAAGTGATTTGCCTGGGAGGTGCTGAACTGGGGACTTGCGGGCGGAAGGTGAATCCTAGCCGAGCGAAAACGGGTAGCAAGGCTGCCCCCGCCGAAACGAGCCCCGAACGGGCATATCCACGAGGGAACCGCCATATGTAGGGCAGCCCGGCTAGGGTGAATACGCTGAAGCGGTTGGGTAGGCTAGTGGAGGGCTGACAAGGCCTCCTAATCCCTATGAAAATCCTCGCACTCGACCCCTGGCTGGGTGGCAGTCATTCCCAGCTCCTGGAGGGCTGGGCGGCCGCCAGTCGCCATACGATCACCACCCTGGGCTTGCCCCCACGCCATTGGAAGTGGCGCCTCTCGGGCGGGGCCTGGGCCTTGGCCCGGCGGATTCGAGATGAAGGACTGCCCCAGCCCGACGCCCTATGGGTTTCCGACTTCGTGGACCTACCCCAGCTGCGGGCCTTCCTGCCCGCTGAATGGGCTCGGATCCCGGTGCTCTTGTACTTCCACGAGAACCAGCTGACCTACCCGCGCCGGCAAGGGGCGCCCTTCCAGGAGGACCTGGCGCCCGGGTGGACCCATGTGCTCTCGTGTTTGGCAGCGGACGCCATCGCATTCAACAGCGCCTTTCACCTGGAACAGTTCCGCGCGGCGAGCCAGGCTCTGGTCGCCCGACTGCCCAAACCCAAACCTACTCGGGAGTTGGCCGAGGCCCTGGATGCGGGCCTGGTCATTCACCCGGGCATCGACTGCCAAGCTTTTCCGACCGGCCCTGGCCCCGTCGCTGGCGCGCCCCTGCGCGTGGCCTTCAACCACCGCTGGGAATACGACAAGGGGCCGCTGGAGTGGCTCGAGACCGCGCGCCAAGCCATCGGGCAGGGCGCACGGCTGGAGTTGGTCTTGCTCGGCGAGCGCAGCCGGGACCCCGGCCCCGACTATGAGGCTTTGCTACAAGAACTCGCGCCGCATATTGTCGTGCGCGGGCATTTGGAGAGCCGTGCCGCCTACGCTGAAGCCCTAGGCCGATGCGACCTGGCCGTTTCCTGCGCGAGCCACGAGTTCTATGGCATGGCCATGCTAGAGGCCGTGTCCGCCGGTTGCACGCCACTGGCTCCGGCTGCGCTGGCTTACCCAGAGGTACTCGAAAAAATCACGCGGTTGCTGCCCCTGTACGAATCCCCGGAGCAGCGCTTGCGACTTTTGCTGGGCGCGGCGCAGGACCCGGCGATATTCCGTGACGTAGCCCACCGCGAGGGCCTGCATGCGCAGGTCCTACCCCATGATCGAGCGCTGACCTTCGCACGACTGGATCGGGCCATGGAGTTTTAGGACTGGGCCAGGTGCCTTGGTTTCAATCGGGCATACGGTGACGTAGCAAAGTTGCCTGCTTTCTCCCCTCCTACACGCAGGCAAAACCTGCGCGTAGGAGGGGGGGAATCGGGCAACTTTGCTACGTCACCGTATGCCCGATTGAAA
>JAESRM010000144.1 GCA_016764635.1 Planctomycetota bacterium | reverse complement strand
GACCCGTTAACTTCGGGCTCGACTTTGTCACACGACGCCGTTGAACTGGTGCCACCTGCCCCGAAGGCAAGTGCTGAGTCACCTGCATTGCTCGATGCTCTCCATCTCAATGAAGGATCAGAGCGACAGCTGGCTTCCCCACCACCCGAAGTTACGCCTAAGGAACCGGCAGTCAGCGCTGCAGCGGTCGCGATCTCAGGGCGCATCCTTCAAGAGGGTCGTCCGGTCAGTGGCGCGACCGTGGTGATTTACCGCGGCTTGGCGGGACTCATTGAGACCACAGAGGTTGGAACCCAGGATTCTCTTACGGACGCCTTCAGCGGGCTTCAGATCGCGCTGGAGGATCAGTCGTCCGTTCCCTTCCTTGAACTCAGACCGGCCAATCGGTTCCTGGACTCGCCTCTTCCAGCGGCTCTGTTCTGCGGCGTCAATCAATCACCTCCGCGCCTCGAAGCCGAGACCCTCACCGATTCAGAGGGCTTCTTCTCATTCGAGACGGCACAACCAGCGCTGTATCAACTCATCGCGCGCTCCAGCGACGATGTTCAAGTTGTTCGAACTCCACCGTTCTTGTTCAAAGGAAGCCCCATCGACCTGGGTCCGCTGCCACTGAGCCCTTGTGGAACGCTTGAGGGCCGCCTGCTATTGACGAATTCGGGGATACTCGCCGGTCATACGGTGAGGGTCCTCGGCTCCGAGGCCACCGAAGTGATCACCGACGAGAACGGCTCGTTCACACTAGCTGGACTGCCTGCGGGTTCGCACTTCCTCCGGGTGGATCTCAAGGCCTCCGTTTTCCCCATTGACCTGGATCAGAACAAATTCCATGTGCGCCTTCAAAGGGGAGAGGCCCGCCTGTGCGAGCTTTCCATTGAGGACGTCGCGACGACCCTACTTACGCTGAAAGTCAACCACAACGAGGAACCCATGGCGGAAGGCTTTGTCCAGTTCTTCGGTGACGCCAATGGTGAGCACACCTACCTAAAACTCACCAGCCGCCTCGACGATACGGGAAGCGCGTCCATTCGGATCCCAGCGAACACACCACTCGCCATGGAAGTTTCGTTGGGAGGCCACGTGACCATCCTGGCCGGGCACGTGTTCCCACCGGGCGCCGCGGAGTTGGAACTCGACATTCGAACGGGAGCTCTCAAGGTAGTGCTTCCGCGCCAAAATCCTGATCGCGAAGTATTCGCCTGCTACCTCCGCTATCAGCTCGGGGACCAGCCTTCGGGTGACCGGCTTGAAGGAACGATTGAGGACACGGAGCCGTCGGATCAATCGATGGGTCTCTCGGAGGTCCACTTCCCCACAGTCCCAATAAACGCTCAGAAAATGGAACTCATTATTCACTCTGAGAGCCTCGTCGACGGCACGCGGCACGTGACCGAACACTCCTTCGACGCTCCCATGTTTCAGGGTGAGGTGACCATTCAGGAGCTGCCAAGATAGAAGCATCTCAACCCGGGTTTGTGTACTTCCTTTCTGGGTGCCTGGGGTGCTTACTCACCAATATGTGTTCATTGAAGCTGAAGCTTCAGAACTTGGCCAGGCTGTAGTAATTCTCGGACGACTATCCGGCATAATACCAACACTGCGTTACTAAACTCTGTTTATTGGACAACCTCTTTGCTTGAAGAGTGTTTTCCAAAACCACTTCAAACCCCAATGCGGATTCCCCTAGCGGTCCTCGGCCTATCAATCATCGTCGGAGCTTTCTTGCTTTGCACCCCATTCATTAACCACACGGACCCGAGCATCGCTCCTGACAATAACTCTGAGGCTCTCAAAAAAGAGGCTGACGTGGAGTTCACATCGCAGCGAGCTCCACGCGTAGCTATCGCTCCCAAATCCAAGGAAAGCCCCTCAGATGCCAAGGAGCCCGTCCGCGTAAATGAAATTCCTCCGCAAATCATTGGCGACCTCAACTCCAAAGTGCCCATCACCATCCGGGTACTTGACGAGACTAACACGCCAGTTGCAATGGCGACCGTACGTGTCTACGCAATGCTCAGCGATGACAATCCAAATGAACACTTTCAGTACCGTGGGGTTCCTGTAGGAGGCACAACGGATCATGATGGGCGCCTAAAGCTAGATATCTGGGAGTGGGTCAATATTGATGGTCGAGCACGCGAAGTCACTCTTCAGGTGACTCACGAAGCCTTTGTAATTTTCACGGGAAACATCCTGATAGGATCTACGGAATCAGTGATATACCTCGAACGCGGACCCACTGTAGTCGTTACGGGGTGGTATGGCGCGCACTCGAAAATCATCCGAAATTTAGAACTACACATCGACGACGAAACCGATCTTGGTCTGAATGCCTGGAGCCCCCTTCTCGACGGACGCCTTGCGACCAACCGAATACCTAAGGGGGTTCACTGGATTGTGGCCTCCTATACGCACCCGAAGCTTGGGAGAATGTCGTCTCTCGCGGAACGTTTCGAGGTTCAAGAATTTGGGTGGGAAACTCTTCACCTGGAGCTGCATCCCACTACCACTTTCATCGGACAACTCGACGCTAGCGTGCCGAGGCCAATAATTAACGGGAAGATCATGCTGATTATGCATTCAGAATCCCTTGACGCTTCTGACCCGGTCATATCGAAGGGTTTCCCGTCCGATATCGCTCCTGACGGTAGCTTCACTATCCCAAACCTGCGTCCGGGGGTGGGCCAATTTTTCGCTCTCTGTCAGGGTTGGTCCTCAAGCAAGGGCGCACTGGATACTACGTTACATCGCACCGTTCAAGGAGAGTCGCTCCCTAGCGAGGCGGGGAATAGTCAAACGCATCTTCTTCAACACACCCGAGTACCCCAAATTGACAATCCGTATATTGTTCTAATGGAGCGCACCGGATCCCTAAAAGTTACCGTTTCTGGTTCGATTGGCGATCCGCTTGAGAGCGCGACGGTCTATGCCATGCCGAATATAAACGTTACTGGTGTGGGCTCTTGGGCTCACCCATGGCGTCATTGGGTTGCTACGACGGACGCCACTGGCATCGCTCGCATCCATAATGTTCCCCCTACTCCTTCCTTGCGATTCGGGGTGTCTGCAAAAGGACTTCAGATGAATGCAAGAGCCCGTGAAAACACACCTGTTGTTGCTATCCAATCGGGAAAAGAAGCCTCCACTGCAATACGCCTTGTGAACAAAGACGTCTAAACGGCCCCGACTATCTAAAGCTTACGCGGCAGAGTCGTAAGCCGTGTCTCCAATGACTTTCGTGATGTCACCCCCGACTTGGTCGATCAACTCAACTCCCGTTTTCGCATCCTCCCCATCTCCGCCGGTCAGAACTTTAGCAAGATTCTCGCCAGATCCGCTGACTCCGATGTGTAGCTTCCTCGACCCACGCTTTCCGTGTTTTGCAGCTACCCAATCACCTTGACCCACGATGGAGAGTCCGGTGCTATCAATGATCAAGTCGAGCGGGCCGGCCTCTGCTTGCGGCTTCAAGCCGATGTTGAGCTGGCGACTTCGTCGTGAGAACGTGGTGTGATCTAGTGCAGCCAAGTCGAGTTTCATAATCCTCACCAGGGACTGCAGGAACCCCTTTGCCCGGCGCAGTGGGAGTCCGTAGATCAGGCGCAGCGTCAGGGCTGTTTCGATGGCCAGGTTGGCGTCCTTGCGGGGTGCACCTCGTCGGCCCGAGTGCGCCGCGTCCACAACATGACTGCGTCCTCCGAGATCCACAGGGGAATGCCGCCGCGCTTGACGAAGGCATTGTCGTATTCGGGCCAGTGGGTGACGCGGTACCTGATCTTGTACTTCGGGTGGACACGTGAGTCCATGTCTCAAGCTTAGTTTTCGGCCCGCCGCGGCTTGCAGAATCACGTTACTGGAGCTGTCTCAAGAACGATTTGTGCACCAACGCATTGTGGACGGGTTGCTTCTTGAAGCGGCACCTCATCCACGTCCTGGTTGCAGTCCTAACAACAAACCGCCCCGTAGCCGGAACGATTGCTACGGAAAGGAAACACCATGGCACCCGGTGGGAACAGCGCATGTGGACCAATCCAACGGTAAGGCCCCACATCCCGTTTGGCACACTTCGTGCTATGTGAAGCGCACAATGACTCGAGTTTCTTTCGTTTGCATGCCTTGGGCAATGGTCCGCTCGCCCTCAATCGCCATGGGTATTTGCCACGCAATAGCAAGCGAAGCGGGCCTCATCGCTCGCTCGTACTCATTCCATGTCGCGTTCCAAGAGTACTTATTGGGACTTCCGCCGAAACGCGGTCGTCTCACGATTGAAGAGTATGAAGAGGTTTGTAGCCAGCTCCAAAATGTTGGCGGCGGGGAGTGGCTGTTCGTGGAGCGATCACACGAACGTGACGTAGCTTTCTCCGCCCTCCTTCGTGGGCACAGCAGCGACGCGAGGCGGTTGCTTGCAAAGCTCCGCCGAACTCGCRATAAGGTCAAGCGCAACATGGAAATGGGCGTGCCGGTCGCCGCCGAGGATTGCGGACTGGTGGTGTATCAGTGTAACTGTCGCTTGACGCCCACCATCCCGCCTCTAGGCATCTGTGGGGCTGGTGCAGGCGGAATTTATTGGCCGAGATTTTAGACCTCGGCAGGTCAGCAAGAATCAGACCTGGGCGAAGCTGGCCACCACGACGCGGCGCTCGTACTCGACCTGTTCAGCGAAGTGCTCTTTCCATCCGTGTGGCGTTAACTTCCTGACGTCGGTTTCGTGAGCCAATCTAGATTGAATATCGCGCAGGTAAGTCTGCGGGTTGATGCCGATGGCCTTGGCCGTCATGACTAGACTCAGCAGGATCACTGCGGTCTTGCCACCACCTTCGTTCTGGAAGAAGGTCCAATTGTTTCGGCCAATGGCTACCGCGCGTAGGGCACGTTCGGCTGCATTGTTCTCCATTTCCAAACGGCCGTCGTTTAGGAATTGACGCAGGGCGGTTTCCAGTCGCAATGCGTAGCCCAGGGCTTTTCCCATCGGGCTCTTCGGGAGTGGCATGACCCCCGGAAAGTAGTCCAACTCGCAATCCGTCGCATACTCGCGCACTTCGCCCTCCCCACCGAAGTCACCCCACTCGAGCCACCACGCCCACCGCCCGAGCCGGACTTGCCGTGGGAGGTAAGCCTCGGTCCTGCGTAGCTGGATCGTAATGACCCTGCGGGTCATTACGAAGAGGACACCCACGGCGACACGGCCTAGCTTCGCAACACCAAGCCCCCGCGACCAGCCAACCGTGCCTCGCAAACACCCAAGCCCGGACCACACGATGGTCTCGGGCTGCCGCGCTATGCTCCTCGTCACAAATTCTTCCACTTGCGTGCCCTCCGCACCCATCATCACCTTCCTCGCTGGCACATTTCACGCTCAATGCCCTACAATCAACGGCATACTCGCCCCCGCGCCCCACCTGACTTCCCCCCACGCACCCGAAACTGCCCCTTTGGAACGTCTATCCACGATCGATWAATGGACGGCTGGACGGGGTACTGGGGGCGCGCGGTTAGCTCGACTTCAGTTCGGCTAGCTTGTCGTTGTAGGCTTTACCGATGGTGTTGCGTTCTAGTAGGGCGAGGACTTTGCGCGGGTTGTCGGCGTCGACTACGGGGACGGCGCTGACTTGCTTGCGSGTCATGATGCGTTGTACGTCGTGCAGGCTGTCGCCGAGTTTTACGGTGACGACTTGTTCGGACATGAAGTCGCCTACGATGACCATGTCGGTGATGGCTTCTTCTAGGAAGATGCGGCGTAGGTCGGTTAGGGAGAAGATGCCKACKAGGCCTTCGTYGTCGATGACGGGGAAGTGGGTTTCGTGGGACTCGGCTACGATGCGCATGGCGCCGCGTAGGGTCACGTCCTCGTGGATGAGGGTGGGTTGTCGGATCTCTTCGAGCACGTCCTCGACCTTCATGGACTGCAGCACGTCGATGACGAAGTCGCCGGCGTGGGCCGGGGAGTTGATCGGGGAGTTGACCTGGGAGGTGTACAGGGTCCAGCGGTGGGAGAGCAGGGTGTGGATGACGGCYACTAGCATGAGCGGGGCTAGCATTTGGTARCCGCCGGTCATTTCGGAGACCATGACYACGGAGGCGATGGGGGTCTTGGCCACGCCGGCGAAGAAGCCGCCCATGCCGACCAGGGCTAGGGCGCCGGGCTCGATGCCGGGGATGAGGGTGTGGGCGGCGGCGCCGACGCCTGCGCCGACCAGGGCGCCGATGGCKAGGGCGGGGGCGAAGACRCCGCCGGAGCCGCCGGAGGCGATCGAGAGGGAGGTGGCTAGKATYTTGCCCARGAGYAGGGCGAGGATGAGCTTGGGYGCGAGGCTGCCTTCGATCGCGGACTTGATCAGGTCGTAGCCGCCGAACAGGATGCCGTGGTCGCCGGTCACGCCGGAGAGGCTCATGGCTAGGATGCCYACCAGGAGTCCRCCGATGGCGGGGCGGATGATGGGGTGCACSYKCTTCATGGACTTGAACAAGCCCTCGATGCCGTAGAAGGTTTTGGTGTAGAGGTAGCCGAAGAAGGTGCAGACCACGCCGAGGATCAGGTAGATCCAGATCTGTGAGGGATGGAAGCTGAGGGAGTCGAGCAGGGCCGGGTCAAGCTCGACGGCGCGGTGGGCGCCGGCGATGGAGGTGAAGGTGGCGTAGGCGAAGGTGGAGGCGACGATGCAAGGGATGATGGCCTCGCCTTCGAACTCGGCGCGGCGGTAGAGCACCTCGGGCATGAAGAGCGCGCCGCCCAGGGGCGAGGAGAACATGGCGCCGATGCCGGCCGAGGCTCCGGCGATCACGAACAGGCGGCGGTCGCGGTCGGAGAGGCCTAGGGCGGTGGCCATCGAGCTGCCCAGGCCGGAGCCGACTTGGGCTACCGGGCCCTCTTGCCCGGCGGAACCACCGGAGCCGATGGTGATGGCGCTGGTCAGGGCTTTGAGGGCGATGATGCGCTTGCGCATGATGCCCTTCTGGCGGTGGAAGGCGCGGATGACCGAGTCGGTGCCGTGGCCTTCGGCTTCGGGAGCCAAGGTGTAGGTGATGATGCCGACCAGCAAGCCGCCGGCGGCGGGGATCAGCACGATCCACCATTGGTGCCAGCCGGTTTGGCCTAGGCCCTCGGTGGTCAGTCCGGTGGGGGTTTCGAAGAACCAATGCCGGCAGATGTGGATCAGCTCCTTGAAGAGCCAACCGACGATGCCGGCCATGACGCCCAGGCCGCCTGAGAGCAGCACCCATTTGGCCAAACGACCTGTGCGAAGCGAGTGCAGCGCCCTTTCTTTGAGGGACAGTCTTTGCTTCGTTTAGGTGGGCATGGGGCCAGAGTATGCCTCTGCACGCCCGGGGCGAAAGGGAGGCAAAGGTCTCAGATTGTCCGGCACTTATCTGTCGCTGAAGGGCGACATAGAGTCAGACACTGTATTGTACTGCTGTATTGGTCTAGACACTGTATTGGTCTTGGCATTGCGAGACTTGGAACTCGTCGATTGGCATCAGGTTGGTACGTTAGTGCACGAATTCGGGGCTGGAACCTTTTATCGCGCCCCCTGTCATCCCGGTCTGAAACCGCTATGAATCCTGATCTACTCATTGGCCGTTTGGCATTTTACGCCAAGGGGCTTCGACAATTGCTCGAAGGACTGTCCGACGCCGATGCCCGGTGGCGACCGTCCGATGGGGGTTGGTCGATCCTAGAGATTGTGTGTCACTTGGGTGACGAGGACCTCCAAGACTTCCGTACCCGCTTGGAATTGCTGTTGAAGGACCCCAAGGCTGCTTGGCCGGCGCTGGACCCCCGAGGTCGTGTGCAGGAGCATGGATTCAACGAACGTGAATTCAAACTCAGCTTGCAGCAGTTTGAAATGGAACGGGCCCGCAACGTTGCATGGCTAAAGACCATCGGCACAGCATCCTGGACCGAGACCCACGATCACCCCGGCCGAGGTCCCATCCGTGCCGGCGATTTGCTGGCCTCTTGGGTCTGCCACGATGCCTTGCACTTGAGCATGGTCGCTGACCGACTCAAGAAAATGGCCCTGCGCGACGCGCCCGGCTTTTCCGTGGCTTACGCCAGCGACGAATAAGTATCACTGGAACAAACGAGAACAGCCCAGATCCTTAGCAGGGTCTGGGCTGTTCTCGTTGGGTCGCCTCTTTTGCGCTTTGAAAAACGACCCATCGTTGTCGAAACTAGTCCACCTGCCATTGGTGTCAAAAATTCCAATCGTGCTCATGGGCGTAGCGGCTTCGTTGTAGCTGCCAATGAATCCCCCGATGCGAATGGCTTGGGAGCCCACCAGGAGTCCGCCGATGGAGGTGATAGTGGCGTAGGCGAAGGTGGACGCGACGATGCAAGGGATGATGGCCTCGCCTTGGAAGGAGGCTTGGGCCATCCCAAGCTCTCGGGATCGAGTTCACCAAGCAGGCCTCCGATAAACGATCGAAGTTGTCCCGACACAGTACTCTGTCCGAATCACGCGTTCGAGTACTCCTTCTGGCGAAAGCACGAGGGTCGTCGGGATGGGCAGCCTTTCGAGGTCAGCCCGCGGAAGGCCAGCGGTGTCGGTTACGAGATAGAATGACTTGTAGCTAGCACCTCGCTTCTGGAGGATTTTCGCAGCCCGAGCTTGGGCTGAAACCACATCGACAGAGATGCTAACGACGGCGATCTCGCACTTGTCTTCGATGGCCTGCAGGTCAGGAATTCCCTTCACGCAAGGACCGCAGTAGCTCGCCCACAGATTGAGATACATGGGTTTGCCCACGGACATCGCTTCGAAGTCAAACTCCACTTCATCCCCATCGGAATCTTTCAGCGTGAAGGCCGGCAGTTTTCGCCGATACGGATGGTCAGGCCTTCCGCCAACGGGTCAGGTAAAGGTTGGGGGTTGGCGGGGAAGTTCTCGGTGGATAGACGTTGCAAAGGGGCAGTTTCGGAGG
>JAESRM010000262.1 GCA_016764635.1 Planctomycetota bacterium | reverse complement strand
TCGGTACTTCCGTAGTGTTTCTCTTCGACGTACACCGGTTGCACGCAGGCCTACTTGCACGCATGAGCCGTGTGCGGACGACCTGGAGAAATTGCTCGGATGTACGGAGCCACGAATTCCCCCTCCACGTACGCAATCCCGGCTCCGCCGGAATTGCACGTGGATGGATAATCCGCTGCACCCTCCATCCTCGCGCGGGGGGTCCGCGCCGCAAACCACCAAGGCTGCCGGGGGAAAAGAGCCAAACAACGGATCGCCCCATTTGTCTGGACCGTCGATGGCATCATGGTCATCTGGTACTTGCCCACCAATCGAAGGGAGCAAGGCGTGGAAGCCCAACGCGACCCGGCACCGGACGCAGATCATGGGGCCCCGCCCCCCGCGTGATTGAACGCCAATCGGGCCAGAAGCGACGCCGAGATGCGTCCGAGGACCGGTTTCTCGCGGATCGGGGGTTCTCGGCCGGACTTCTGGGCAAGGATCTCCGGGCAAAAGGCCTTTGCAGTGCCCGCAAGGGACCACGCGACTCAATCTTCGAGGACCTGGGGAAGCCGGATTCGGCATATCCAGGCCCGAAAAGGAGGCATGTTGTCCCGTCTCGTGCCAATTCCCCATTAAATAGAGTCGTACTAGGGAGAAGGCGTATTGCCACGGCCCGACTGCGAACATAAACTCCCTGCGCCTTTTCCCGAGAAGCCCCAAACGATGGGGCTAGAAACCGGCTTTTCAAGAAAGCCTTGCTGGGCCCTGAGCCCACCCCTGTTATGGATCGTCCGACGATTAAGAACATCGCCATCGTGGCCCACGTGGACCATGGAAAAACCACCCTGGTGGATTCCATCTTCCAATTCGCGGGCACGTTCCGCAAAAACCAGAAGGTGCAGGAGCGCGTGCTCGACTCCAACCCGCAGGAGCGGGAGCGGGGCATCACGATTCTCGCCAAGAACACGGCCATTCGCTACGAAGAATGCCGCATCAACATCGTGGACACCCCTGGACACGCCGACTTCGGCGGCCAGGTGGAGCGCACCTTGGCCATGGCTGACGCCGTGCTGCTCTTGGTCGACTCCTTCGAGGGCCCGATGCCGCAGACGCGTTTCGTGCTGCGCAAGGCTTTCGAGCACGGCCTCCAGGCCCTGGTCATGATCAACAAGATCGACCGCCCGGACGCCCGTCCCGCCGAAGTGCTCGACGAAGTCTTTGACCTATTCGTGGAGCTCGGCGCCAGCGACGAGCAACTCGAGTTCCCCGTGGTCTACGGATCCGGCCGTGACGGCTACGCCATGAACGAGCCCGACGAGAAGTCCGACGACCTCAAGCCCCTGCTCGACATGATCGTGCGTGAGGTCAAGGTGMMMAARGCYGACTTCGACGCGCCCCTGCAATTCCAAGCCGCCACGCTCGACCGTGACGACTTCCTKGGCAAGGTCGCCGTGGGKCGCGTGACCCGTGGYGTGCTGCGCGTGGGCGASCGYTACMTSCTGTGCCACGAGCACCGCGAAGGCGGYCAAAACGTGACCATCAAGAARCTCTTCCGCTAYGAAGGCCTTGAGAAGGTTCCCATCGAYGTGGTTGTGGCCGGCGACATCGCCGTGGTTACGGGTATCGAAGAGATCGCTATCGGCGATACGCTTTGCGACCTGGAGCACCACGAGCCCCTGCCCGCCATCGTGCTCGACGAGCCCACCCTGTCCATGATCTTCAAGGTCAACAACTCGCCTTTCGCGGGTCAGGAAGGCAAGTTCGTCACCGGTCGACAGGTCCTATCGCGCCTCCAAGCCGCCGCATCGCGCGACGTGGCTTTGAAGCTCGGTGAAGGCGCTTCCTCCGACTCCATCGAAGTCAAAGGCCGTGGCGTCATGCACCTCTCGGTCCTGATCGAGTACATGCGTCGCGAAG
Organism: Planctomycetota bacterium; assembly: GCA_016764635.1. Taxonomy (GTDB): domain Bacteria; phylum Planctomycetota; class UBA1135; order UBA1135; genus NORP259. The sequence goes on along the minus strand of JAESRM010000262.1, from coordinate 7,075 downwards.
GCTACGAGTTCGCCGTGGGCAAGCCCCAGGTCATCACCAAAGAGATCGACGGCGTGCGCTGCGAGCCCTTCGAGCGCGCCTCCATCGAGGTGCCCTCCGAGAACGCCGGCCGCATCATCGAATACATGGGTCGTCGCCGTGGCGAAATGATCCACATGGAAACCGTCCTGAACTCCACCCGCTTGGAATTCAAGATCCCCGCCCGTGGCCTGATCGGCGCGCGTACCGCCCTGCTCACTCTTAGCCAAGGCGAGGCCATCCTCTCCCACATCTTCGAGTCCTGGGAAAAGGACGGCGGCCCCATCCCGCGCCGCACCAACGGCGTGCTCATCGCCGACCGCACCGGCACCGTCATCCCCTACGCACTCGACGGGTTGCAAGACCGCGGCACGTTCTTCGTGCCCCCGGGCGACCCCGTCTACGAAGGCATGATCGTGGGAGCCAACAACAAGGACGACGACCTGCCCCTCAACATCTGCCGCACCAAGAAGCTCACCAACATGCGAGCCTCCGGTAGCGACGACATCTCCAAGATCGCCCCCCCGGTGATCTTCTCCCTAGAAGAGTCCCTCGAGTACATCGAAGACGACGAACTCCTAGAGATCACCCCCACCAGCCTGCGCCTGCGCAAAATGTACCTCACCGAAAACGAACGCAAGCGCAACAAGCGCTCCGTCGCGGTCAAGAAGTAAGCCCCCAGGCAAACCAACCACAAAGGCGCCCCCGCACTTCACCGTGCGGGGGCGCCTTTTTTGTGGGCCGGGGTCAGAGGGGCGATCCCGCCCGTTCCCCCACTCAGGTAAGCACAAGCTTCTTAAAGGATCGAAGTGTCAGATTGCCAGTAATCGCTTGGTCCAGTCACTCAGGTTTGTGACCAGCGAGTTCTTGCCTTCCATGGGTTGCTGCACGCGGCAAATTAGGATCCGCTGACTCGCCTCAATCATGTCGGCAGTCTTGTCCAAACGTTGCAAGTCACTGGGAGAGGGATCACTGGTCAATTTGATCTCGATCGCCCAGCGTTCCGTTCCCCAGTCGAGGACTAGATCCAACTCAAACCCATCCGAAGTGCGAAACCAAAAGGGACGGACGCTCTTGCCTAAGGCTGCCAAAGTCGAGAGTGTTTGCTCGATAACAAAGCTCTCCCACCCATGCCCAACCCAAGGTTGTAAGAACAATTGATCGCGCTCTTTGATCCCCTGCATGGCGTGCATCAACCCACTGTCGCGCCATAGGATTCGAGGTGACTTGACCAGGCGCTTCTTTATGTTGACGTGGAACGGATCCAATCTTCTGACCAAGTAGGCGCCCTCCAAAAACTCGATGTAGCTCGTGACGGTTTTGTGATCGAGCGAAAGTGCCGAGCCCAACTTGGAAGCATTCAGTGCTTGGCCCTGGGTTGCGACCAACATGTGCAGGAGGCGCTCGGTGGTTCTAGGTTTTGCGGGCAACCCCCAGCGCGGAAGGTCTCGTTGGCACAAGAGCTGAAGGTAGGATTCCTGCCAAGCACCGAACGACTCGCTGTTCAGGACCCCCCCATCGGGATACCCCCCGTACAGCCAAAGCTCATCTAGCTTGCCGTCGGGTAATTCAGGAAGGAGAAATGGGGACAACTCCAAACTGGCCAAGCGTCCTGCCAGGGACTCAGAAATCCCTGTGATCAGATTTGGAGAAACGGAWCCAAGCARYAAGAACCTCCCGTTGCGCTTGCGGTCCAGATCAATGGCTCCTCTCAGTCGCGCGAATAAGTCTGGCGCCTCTTGAGCTTCGTCGAGGATGATCAACTCGTCGCCGGCCACCAACTCATCCCAACGAATATCCAACTCCAACTGACTCGATGGCTGCTCCAAGTCGAAGTAGATCCCGCCCAATTGCTTGGCCAATGTGGTCTTGCCACATTGCCGGGGCCCCAATAGGGCAACCGATGGAAATTCCGCCAAGCGCTGCCTAGCCAACGATTCGAGTGCCCTATCAATCATTCTTGTATTATGGGAAATGATTCCCATAATACAAGGATGTTTCGTCAGCCCCCTCCTGGAGCCCCAGAAATGCAGGTCAGGTTCCATTTTGGCCCCACCGCCACCCCTAGAAGGCACCTCGAATACGACGAACTCCTAGAGATCACCCCCACCAGCCTGCGCCTCCGCAAAATGTACCTCACCGACAACGAACGCAAGAGCAACAAACGCTCCCTCGCAGTCAAGAAGTAAGCCCCCAGGCAAAACAACAACAAAGGCGCCCCCGCACTTCACCGTGCGGGGGCGCCTTTTTTTAACTCGTGAACTCGCACTCCGCCATTCCAGGGGGTCACTTCGCCGCAATCTGGGCGCGGGCACGGTCGGGAATGTTGNACTGCGGTAGGTGCTCTTCGAACTCGGCGTAGATTTCTAACAGGTTCGTCTCGAGGCCCGCTTTGACCAATTGCTTGAGAGGTTTGAGAACGCTTGGATCATAGGCAATGACTTGCTTCCACATGCTCAGCGCCCGTTCCCGTTTGCCCTGTTGGGCCGCGAGGATCGCTAAGCGAGAGAACCGGCCTGTGTAATCGGGCTGGGCCCCTTCTGCCTGATTGGAGAGGGCTGCGTGCAGCCATGTGGCACGATCCAAGTCCCCCACGGACAAGTAAGCCTGAAACAGATGCAAATCGATCCCACTCCGTTCCCTCTCCGGGGTGTGAACCATTGCGTAATAAAGCAACGGGATCGCCCTGGCCTCTTGGTCGTCTTGCATCATGAAAAACTCGCCCATTTCCTGTGCTCGACTAGGATGCCCCGAGAACGCCAAGGCCTCCGCTTTGTCGATCCACTCTTCACAGCCCGTGAGTCCACTACGGGCCTTGAGAACTCGCATGAATCGCTCTTGACCACTTGTCCAAGTATCAGATGATAGGATCCAATCCCAATAAACAGGATCCGTGCCATCCAACTCTGCGCCATACATACCCCAGAGAGTGCGGGCGGCTACCCTTCGAGTGCCGTCCTTGCCTACTGCATCCTTCTGAAGTTCCGAACGCAACATGGCTAAGCCTTCGGCTACTCGATCATAGTGCTTCAGGTAGAGGGCACGCTCGCGAAGAAAGCTTGCATAGATTTCGTCAGAAGGCGAACACGATTCCATCCCCTTTTCTAGCGCCTCTATCCACTGTGCATTTTCTCTCCGCGCCCGGAAATAGGCCGCCCTTTCCTTCCAATACTCAGGTGAATCGGCCTCTGCCGCCTCCCTCGCCTTGATGCGGCCTTCGATCGTTCGCACTCCGCTGGCGGCCTGGCTCATGCCTGCTAGTCCCGGGTTACCCCGAATGCCGAGACTCTCGCGAAGATCCGCAGCCTGCACCATGGCTATCTGGCCCTCCAGCGCCTGGCCCACTTCCAAGAGGTGTTCGGACCACCGCTCAAGAGCCTGAATCTTGAACCAATTGCGTGCCGTTTCCTCCTCCTCTCTTGGKTCGAACGAAAAGGTGTTATACCGGTCGAGAAGCTCTTTGAGCGCCGCGGCGTTCAATTCTCCTTGAACTGCCCGTTCATCAAAAGGAAGCGCCGCCTCAAACAATTTAAGGCTATGCAACCGCTCCGCGATTCGATGGGCTTGCCACTTCGTCACATCTTTGAGCCCCCCGAGCTTCGAGGGAATCGCGGCTTTGCCTGCTTCAGACAAGTGCACCGCATCGGCCGCATCCAGCAGTGCTTGAACCGCGTCATAGTCGCCGGGGTTCTGCCGAATGGGCTCGAACCACAACTCCAAGGCATCGCCCTCTATCTGGTGTTCGATCGCGAAGTCAAGGAAACCGATTCGCCAGACCTGGCCCTTGCGCTCAGGTTTGCTCAGGATCCAGTCCTTCACCTGTTGCAAGGACCACCCATGGTCAACCATGCATTGGAGCAAGGAACTCAAACGGTTGCCGAATCCCCATTGGAACAAGTCGTCCCAGCTGTCAATAAGTGTCTCCGGGAATGCGTTTATGAGGGCCATGGCAACGCGCGGGTCCGCTCCCTTATGTAGGGACTGTCCAAATATCCCTCTCAGGATGCTCACGCTTAGGTCAGGTGACTTGGCCTTGAGAACAAGGATCAATCGCATGGCATCTTCCTCCATACCGCAGTCCAAGCAACGATCCAATTGCAGCAAGATCCTTCGAACTGGAACCGAATCCCTGAAGGGCCGGCGATCGRATTCAGCAGCCATCGCAGCGGGAGAGTAGGGACGCTGCGGACGCGCAGCGTGACTGATCTCCCACCAGTTGGTTGGCGAGGAGTTCGAATCCTGGGCAAGCGTGGGCGAAGTCGCCAATGCGAGGGAGCCAATCAATAATACAAGTCCCTTCATGTGCCCCAGTATAGAGCTTGCCCAACGCAACTCAGAAACAAGAGTGTAACAAGTCCCTATTCTCCCCCGAAGCCGCACCCCCTCCTCCACATACCAAGTCGCACACACAAGACGTGGTATACGTCAATCGACATCAGCTGCCCGATAACTCGTACTGCGGCCGCCGCCTTTGTTCTTGGCGAGGATGCCCCAACTCAAGAGTTCGTGGATGTCGCGCAGGGCTGAATCGTGGGAACACTTGGCCAGCTTTGCATACTTGGATGTTGTCAGGAATCCGCTGAAGTCTCCGAGGAAACGGGTTAGCACTGTGCGTTGCCTTTCGTTGATTGAGTGGGCTTGAATGCGCTTCCATGTTTTTGCTTTCGCCAATACTGAGGCTAATGATTCCGAGCCGCTCACCATGGCTCGATCCAAACAACCCAGGAACCAGAGGATCCAACCCGTCACATCCATGCCTCCGCGCTGCGCAGATTCTAGCTCGAGGTAGTACTGCTTGCGTTCGGATTCGAGTTGTGCGGACAGGCTGTAATAACGAGCGGAAGTTTGGTCCGCGCGGGCCAGAGCCATGTCGCAAATCACTCTTGCCAAACGGCCGTTGCCATCGTCGAAGGGATGAATGGTCAGGAACCACAGGTGCGCGATGGCTGCCCGAATGGTGGGGTCCCAATTCGACTTGGACTCGAACCATGCTAAGAAGGCGTCCATCTCACGCGTCACCCTGCATGCTTCGGGGGCTTCGAAGTGCAGCCGCTCATGGCCGATCGATCAGAAACGACCTGCATGGGTCCAGCGCGCCACGACCCTGCCGAGATTCGCAGCAAGCCGCTGAACCCGGTTGGAAACAGGGCGCAGTGCCAACCGAACAGGCGCTCCTTCGTCAGCGGGGYMGARWACTGYTGRGTGGCGTCGAGCATCATTTCAACAACGCCATCCACCTCCCGACTGGCCGGCGGCAAACCACCCGTGTCCAGGCCAAGGCGCCGAGCCATTGACGAACTAACCTCATCAGGATTCAACTTCTCCCCCTCGATCGCCCAGGATTTGACCACGTCCGACATGAGCACTTCGAGTCTGGCCTCTGACTTCAGACCAAGGCCTAGGGCCTCCATCCCACCCAGATAACGTCCCTGTTTGTGCCGCAGGGCCGCTAAGGGCGCCTCCACCGCGCCGCTATCCCATGTGAACTCCGGCCAACCGGGCTCAAAGTGAATGTATTCCATAATCGACGCTCCAGAAGCGTAGAATAAGCCGACGCGGTCTCCCTGGCAACCATTATCGACGCAAGAACCGCGTATATTGAGGCGTTTATTCCCCGCAACCGGATCCGCACCCCAGTTGGGGGGTCCTGTGCGGGGCCAACCTTATGCCGTGTGACCCGTGCGACTGCACCTCCACCCTGGACCTAGAAAGGCCATTCAGGGTTTCGCGCCCCGTGTCACTCCCCCTTCAGCTCGAGCACGATGTCCCGTGTCCCAGCGGGATCGGTGCTCCTCCTGGTCAGCAAGGTCACCCTCTCCCCGGTGGAGTCGGTGGCTTCGGCATAAATCCCGAAGGGGCCTGCGCTGCGAGCAAGTACCACGAACTCACCCTTGGAGTTTACCGAACCTGAAAAACGCTGGCCGCTTGGTGTGATCGCCGTAACCGACCCCGTAACTATCGACCCGCCTACCAAGCTGGTAACCCTGCCCGCCAAAACCTCGGCCAGAGGCGGTTCTGGATCAAGGAGGATTTGCATCTGCCTGGCCCCCATGGGAACAATCTCGTGCTTTGAAATGTAGCCCTCGTGCACCACGGCGACGCAAGAGTGCACCGTGTGAATTCCTCGCAGGACCGTGCGCCCCTCCGTATTCGTGTATGCGGATTCTTCATGCTTGTCACGAGTGGTGTTCACATGATCGCGTACATGCCATGACTTTTCGGATTGTTCCGGATCAAAATCACGACCGAGTCGAGCTCCGGCCAAAGGAAGTTTGGTGAGCGCATCCAGAACCAGAAAGTCCAGGCTCCTCCCCGGAGCAGCTTGCACTGCGGGAAGGCTTGCTGGATCGGTAACGCCCGGCTCGAACGATTGGGCCATGGCGCTCTGCCGGCTAAGGCCTTGCCCCTCAAAAAAACAGAAGGCTCCATGCTCGGCTGAGACCCCCCAGGCACTGAGTAGGTACTCTCCCTTCCCGAGTGCTTCAGCTTTGCATGGCACCATTATCGGGCCCATGCTCTCAACGAACTGCCAAAACTCACCGATCGGCTGTACACCATCCGGTACGCCAACAATGCGCACCGCTGCAAAGCCTTCGCGAATCATCCGTACCGGTTGCACTTGGTTGTCATCCAACCTCTGGTAAGACACAGATCTCTGGTAGCCTGGCTTGTCCACCCGAAAACTGAGCGCATCAGGGAACACGGAGGAAGTGAACAATTCGAATCGGCCCCAGCGGTCCGACTGGGTGTGGTACCCCTGCATACGCACAGTAACCCCTTCCAGCGGCTCTCCGGTACCGTCGTCCACAACCACAAAGCTGTACTCATCAACAACTCCCGACAGGCGCAGCTCCAGGTGCACAGCGGGATCCTGGACCCGTGCCAGATACTCAAGACCACCTGCACCTACCCCGAACTTGGCAGCCGAGATGTAGTAGCTCCCTTCGCACACCGGCGGGAACTCAAACTCGCCATTGCGATCGCTAGATACCCTGGCAATCTTCTCTTGTACCCCCCCGTCAGGCGTGCTCCACAAGCTCAACTGCACCTCCCGACA
>JAESRM010000043.1 GCA_016764635.1 Planctomycetota bacterium | reverse complement strand
ACGATGGCTCGTGCTGGCCCTTATGGCGGTGTCAGAAACTTAGTTGCCGCCGTTTAGAAGGAAGAGTTCGGATGCGGTTTGCATCTCGCGGACTTCCTGGTGCAGTTCGACTTGGGCGCGGCCTTCGTAGTCGGTTTCGATCTCGGTGTTGCTGAGCAATTCGAGCTCGGCTTCCTGTTGGCTGCGAATGCCGCTCAAGCGACCGCTGATTTGGTCGAGGCTGTGGGCCTTGAAGCGACCGGCTTTTTCAAGCAGGCCTTGGCGTTGGCGCAGCATGTTGAGCAAGCGTTCGTTGCGGCGGATGGAATCGACCTGGCGGTTCAGCTGTTCGAGTTGGGCGTGGTACTGGGTGCGCTCGGTCTCCAGCTCGGTGAGCAGGGTCTGGAAGCGGCCGATTTCGCGGTTCATGTACCCCAGGTCGCGGGCGGCGTCCTCGGAGCGGATGGAGTGCATCTGGATCAGGTCCTGGATGCGTGCCACTTGGGCGCGGCTCTTGGTCTTGATGGCTGCAACGGGGAACCCGGCGACGCGCACCAGGTTGTTGCCGCTGGTGGTGGCCTGGGCGGTGGCGCCCATGCCGCTTATGCCACCCAGGTCATCCTGGGCCATGGCGACCACGCGTTCGGAGACGGCACGTTCCCATTGGAGACGCTTGGCTTCGACCTTCAGCTCGCCCAGGTCTTTTTGCACCGCACGGATGCGGACGGGGTACTCGGCTTCCAGGCGCTCGAGTTCGGCGCGCAGGGCGACCGGGTTATCCATCAGGCTATCGAGCTTGCTTTGCACGCTCTCTTGGGCCTGCAGAAGCACGGCTTGGGTGCCTTGCGGGCCGATGATGAAGGTGGATGCGATGCCGATACCGGCCAGAATTGCGACTCCCCAGAAGGTGGTTTTGAAGAGTCCTTTGACGAATGAAAACATGGTTTTWGTCCTTTGCTTGGGGTGTTGCTTTCGGTGGGTAGGGGCTTCGTTCGGTGGCCCTCTGCAAGGGTTATTGGGAAAGGGCATGGGGCGATTGCAGGCTTCAGGAAAAAAACTTTGCATGCGATGGAGACAGGGTCCTCACGTAGGATCGGGAACCCATGAACCCCACCAGTACCCACTTCATTCGCCGCCTGCGGGCCCGTGACTCCGAGGCCTGGTTTGAGCTTTGGGAGAACTTTGGCCCCATATTAAGGTCCCAATTGCAGCGCTGGGGCGGGGGGCGCATCGGCTGGGAAACGGCCCAGGACCTGTCCCAGGAGACCATGGCGGCCCTGGCCCAGGCCATCGATAAGCACGACGCTAGTAAAGGCGCGCGCTTCTCGACCTGGCTTTTGACCATCGCGCGCTACACCCTGGGCGACGAAATCGACAAGCGCATGGCCCAGAAGCGCGGGGAAGGGGTCAGGCCGGTGGCTTTGGAGTATGCGGAGGGAGCTTCCGATCCCGGAGACCGCCCCGATCTGGCCTATGAGCAGTCCATATTCGACGCCAAGGTCCAGGCCGCATTGCGCGCCGTGGAGCGCGAGGTTGGTATGAATGACTTCGAGGTCTTCCGGCAGCGAGTGCTGGAAGGCATGTCCGGGCTGGAGGTGGCGGAGGCCATGGGAATGAGCCCTTCGGGCGTATCGCGCTGCCTCACCAAGGTTCGCGAAATCCTACGCAAGCACCTGGAATTGGTGTTTGACCGCTATTCCTTCACGTCGGAGGAAGGTGACGAGTTGCAGGGCAGCGGGTTGTCCTTGATCGTGGGTGGGGCGGATGCGGCCGGTTTCGACCTGGCCCTTTCCGAGATCTATGCGCGCTTGAGTCAGCGGGTTTAGGGCTGTGCAGGGGATAATCCCCGGAAAAGCACGAATGGCGCGCAATGCTCCGCGCAGGAATCCCAATAAGAGTGCGAACCCAACCTTTGCATTCTTATTAGGGATAGCCAGGCCCGGCGGTGTGCAGCACCGCGGAAACTGCCCTATCCTAAGGATGCCCAGCCCGCCCCTCACTGGAGCTTCATCGTGAACTTGCAGACATACATCCCGCCCACCTACCCTGAGACAAACCCTGGTGCGACTGCGAGTTCCGCAGCGCCGGAGGTCCCTGCGGTGGGCCAACAATGGAGCATCGATGGAGTGACGTTTGGGGCTTCTGACCTGGCGCAATCCGACTACGAAGTGACGCAGTTTCCGGCGATAGACGAGTACGATTTTCACGGCCCCACCTTTGCTAGCACCTTGCAGGGTGCTGGACAAGTGGCCCTCGTAATTCTTGCGGTATGGGTTTCGGTTCGCTTTCTTGTCCTGCTTTTCAAAGGAGTCAAATTGGCCTTCCGTTTCCTCTTCGCAGTCATCGCGTTTCCTTTCCGCGTGATCGGGTTCGTTTGCCGTCAACTATGGAGGATTCCCCGTGGGATCGGGCGCATCCTGGGTTTCGGACGCCCGGTGGCTCGCAAGGTGACCCAGACGGCGGGTGCTGCCTACACCAAGGTGGCCGAGGGTTGGAATAACCAGGAAGCCAACGGTTGGCCCGCACTCAAGAACGCGCGTGAGACCCTGAAGTCTGAGAAAGCGCACGTGGCGGAAGCGATGGGGGCAGCTCGCACGAAGTGGAACGAAAATAAGCAACGCTTCGATGGGCAGAAGGAGCGTTTGCACGAACAAAAAGAGCGCTTGACCGAGCAAAAAGAGCGCGTGAGCGAGCACCTGCGCGAACAGAAACGTTTGCTCAAGAAACTTGGCCCCCGCGAATACATGCGCGTGGTTGTAGCCGGTGGCGGCGCCGCTGTGAAAGAGGCTGCGGAGAACGTGAAGGAAGCTGCGGGCCATGCTTCAGGATTTACCACCACGGGCGGCAAGGTCAAGCCCCACACCTTCCCGGGTTATAGGGTCATCAAGGAAATGCCGCGCGGCGGCAGTGGCGCCCAATTGTTTTTGGCGCACCCCAAAGGCGAGCACAAGCGTGAGTTGGCGCAGCGCGGTATCGAGCTGCCCAGTCAAGTCGTGATCAAGTCCTTCTCCCTGATGAGTGGCGCGCACATGACCGGCATCCTGCGCGAAGGCCGCGCCTTGGACGCAGCCCGCCAATTGGGCCAGGTCCTTGAGCACAGCTCGGGCGACGACGGCATGTACTACGTGATGCCTTTCGTGCCCGGCGACACCTTGGACGTGTACATCGCCGACYTGCACAAACTCGCCAACGGCAGTTTCCCTACGGCTGAAGAGCTCAAAGCAGAACTCAGCCGCAAGCAATTGGATTCGGTCCTTGGCCTGAGTTTGGACCTGATCACCGAATTGGAGCGCTTTCACAACCACGGGCTGTGGCACAAGGACATCAAGCCAGGCAACCTGATCGTGAACCCTGAAGGGTTGCACATCGTGGACCTGGGTCTGCTCACGCCTTTGGCTTCCGCATTGACTTTGACCACGCACGGCACCGAATACTTCCGTGACCCGGAAATGGTGCGCCTGGCCATGAGCGGCGCGCAGGTGCGCGACGTGGWCGCGGTCAARTTCGAYCTGTACAGCGCCGGYGCCGTGTTGTTCTCCATGYTGGAGGGCACCTTCCCGRCCCAYGGAAACCTGTCGCGCTTGCAGCGCMCCTGCCCCCCGGCYTYGGCCTGGGTCGTACGGCGCGCCATGTCCGAGCACGCTTCGCGTTATCCCTCCGCGAGCATGATGCGCGCGGACTTGGCTTTCCTTTGCGATGCAAAGAACGTGCAGAAGGTCAAACCGGTGCAATTGCCATCTTGGAACTCTGAGCCCGCCGAGCAGGCGAAGCCGTTCGTTGCTGGCAAGCGCGTGATACCGGAGCCTGAGGTGCTTGCGGAAAAAACTGTGGAGCCACCCATCAAGAAGGTACGCCGCTCGTTCACAGCGGTCATTCCCAAGAAGGCCGCGGCTGCGGCACTCATTGCGGTCGCGCTGCTAGGTGCCGCCGTTTCAAGCGACGGCCCTCCGTTTCCTGATAGGGGGGCCATCGTAAATGCGGTCAACGGAGGCGGGGAGAATCACGAAGGCGGCGAGCGCTTTACGGTTGAGGCCTCCATGATGGGCATCATCCCCGTGATCTCAATCAAACGGGAAGTCATTGAGGGTGCCAATGAACTGGGTGAGGCCATGGCGCAGCACATGGGCTCCATCCAGGACGAGATCCGTTTGTTCTTGCCCTTCGCCAAGGAAACGACCGAGCAGGTTTGGTCTGCCCAGCGCAGGCGATTTGTGGCGGCATTGAAATCTGAGGTTCCCGGAGATGCCCTGAAAGCGGTCTATGTGTACGGCGCGGATCTGAATCCCCTGACACAGCGGTTGCACTCCCAGCTGGAGACGCAGTTGTCTGAGGACGGGGTCAGGGTTTTGCCCGAAGAGGGCGACTCTTCGGTCGAGATGTCGGCCCGCATCGCAACCATGTTCGACACCTTGGATCTTGGCGAGGAGCCGGAATTGGACGACCAAATACGCTTTTTCATGGATCATTCAGATGTGCAAGCTGTGGCCCATTTGGTTGAAACTGCCGAGGGTCTCCAGGCCCACTGGATCGTGAATCCCATGACGGGTCAATGAGCTAGTCCAGGCCAAGCAATGCCCGGCAGCGGGGTCCATCGAGGACCTGCGCTGCCGGGCATTTTTGTTTCTGTGGGGGGCTGGGCTTTGGGGGATGCTAACGTGGCGCCATGCTCGCCTTGCTCAAGCGGCGCTCCTTTGGCGCCATGACCGCCTCCCAATTCCTGGGAGCCTTCAACGACAACGCCTTCAAGGCGTTGGTCTTGTTTCTGGCAGCATCGCTTTCCAAGGACAATCCTTTGCCCTGGGTGGACCGCTCAAGCTTGGCGCATACCTTTGGCCAGGCCTTGCCACACACGCTCTTCGCCCTGCCGTTCGTGTTGCTAGGACCGCTCACCGGTGTGCTGGCCGACCGTATCTCGAAGACGCGTATCGTATGGTGGGCCAACGCCATGGAGATCGGCGTGATGGCCTGCGCGTGTTTCGCTTTCACCGCCCAGGTTTACGAGTTGCTGATGGTGACCGTGTTTTTGATGGGAGCCCAAAGCGCTCTGTTTGGACCCGCCAAGTACGGCATTATCAAAGAACTGGTCGGCGAGAAGGACTTGGCCAAGGCGAATTCGCTGATTCAAGCCAGCACGATGTTGGCGATCCTTTCGGGAACCGTGGTCGGCGGAATCTTTGCGCAGAGTTTTGGCGGCCAGCTTTGGCAGGCGGGCGTGGCCTATGTGGTCTTCGCGGCGCTGGGTTGGGCGGTTTCCCTGCGCATGCAGCGCACGCCTCCGGCGGATCCAGAGCGCAAGCAAACCTACAATCCGGTGACGACGTTCATCTCCCATTGCTCGGCGGTGGAAGGCGACAAGGTGTTGCGGCTTGCGATCCTCTCGAGCAGTTTCTTCTACATGATGGCGGCCCTGTTCATGCAGATCGTCATAGCCTATGGCACTTGGCTGGGGTTGCCCGAAGCCAGCACCGCGACTCTGCATGCCATGACGGGCTTGGGCGTGATCACGGGCGCTTGGATGTCGGGACGTATTTCGGGCGGGGGCGTGGCTGCTTTTCTGATTCCAACGGGTTTGTTTGGTTTGGCGGCCTCGACTTTTTTGATGTTGCTGAGTCCTGAGAGCGTGCCCTTGTTACGGGTTTCACTCTTTTGCATGGGCTTGAGTTCGGGGCTGTTCACCATACCGATCCGTTGCTTGATTCAGGGCCGACCGAAGAGCGCACGGCGCGGGTCTATCCAAGGCCTGGCTGAGGTCATGGACTTCATGGGAATCCTCCTGGCAGGCCCCTTGTTCTACCTGGGCGAAAAAGTACTGCGCTGTACACCTGTGACCATGTACGTGACAGCAGGGGCCACAGTGGCCGTGTATGCCACGTTTACGGTGCGCTTGCGGACTGCGCAGATGTCGGGTGAATCGATTGAAGCCGTGGATTGATGGCGGGACATTGTGGGCTGTAGGGTGTTAACTTCTGCGGTGTGAGCTGCTGGATACAGGGACTGGGAAGAGAACGATTCGGGTCAGTTCACACGAAGACACGAAGGACGCGAAGAACACGAAGCTCCTCGTTAACAAAGGGAGTTGAGTCACGAACACAATGCGGCTTAGGCGCAGTCTGAGTGAGCTGTTGATCCAAAATCACTGAACAATGCGAGGTTCTGGCGAAGCCAGAACGAGACGAGTTAAATTCTTCTCGGTCTGGCTTCGCCAGAACCTCGACTAGTTCCTTTTCCCCTCGCTGCGTTGCTCCTTCCGCCTTACGCATTGTCGGGTGGACTGCACCCAATCCGCATTGTGTCCGCATCTAACTTTTCTTAGTTGACGTAGAACTTCGTGTTCTTCGCGTCCTTCGTGTCTTCGTGTGAACTGACCCGAACTTTTTCCTTTTTGCGCTCAAGCGCCGTAACCCTCTCTCCGCAGCAGTTAATGTACAACAGAATCTACACGTCCAGAATCGAATCGCTTGGCATTGCCTGCGGTGCGGCCCATTCAGGGCTCAACTGGAGTTGAAGGCGTTGCGCATGCCAAAGCAATGGGGTTCGTTAGGATAGTTCAGCACCCAGGTTGAGGTAGGCCTGGGGGAGGTCCTCGCGGTTTAGTTTGGCGAAGCGGCGCAGCATGCCTCGGCTCCAGGTGCGCGCGGGTGCGCCGCGCTTTGTGTAGTAGGTTTCGGAGGCTTGGTCGGCTTGTTGCATTTGAATGCGCATGGCTTCGTCCGACGGGTAGCGACCTTGGAAGCAGACGGCTTCGAAGGGCAGGCGCGGGCGGGTGCCGGGGTCTTCGGCGGGTTTGCCTACGCATAGGCCGTAGAGCGGGTAGACGCCTTCGGGGAATTCTAGCAGCTTTGCTACGTCGGCTAGGCGGGTGCGTAGGCCTCCGATGAGGCAGGTGCCGTGGCCTTGGGATTCGAAGGCTAGCACCAGGTTTTGCGCGAAGAGGCTGGCGTCGATGACGGTGGTTAGGAAGACCTCGAAGTTGTTCTGGAAGGGTTTGCCTTCTTTCTCCATCAATAGGCGGTGGCGGCGGGAGTCGCCGCAGATGACGAAGAAACCGGGGGCTGCGCGCACTTGGGTTTGGCCGCCGGACAACTCAGCCAGGGTCTGGCGTTCGGCTTCATCCGTCACTTGCAAGATGCTGTAGGCCTGAATCCACGATGAGGTAGCCGCGCATTGGGCGGCTTCTACGGCTTCGCGAATGTCCGAGGTCGATAGGGCCTCGTCCGAAAAGGAGCGCACCGTGCGGTGGTTGCGCATGTTTTTGAGCGTAGGGTTGTCCATGATAGTAGCGAGAGGTTGGGGGCTAATGGCCTATGACAAACGAGTCTGCTGGTGGGCGCAAGAGCCTTGACACAATTGAGTGCTGATCGTGCAATGGTCGCTCCCGGGAGCGCCTTGGGTTCTTGCTCGCCTTCGTAATTGAACCATGATTGATCCCCCTTACTCTCCAAGCAGCGAAGTCGAACTTCGAGATGTTCGCCCGTCTCAACTTAGATTGGCCGGCTTTATCGACAGGTTCGTGGCCTACGTGATCGACATCATTCCGGTTGCTGTGGCCGTGTGGGCCGTTTTTTATTACGGCTTGGGTTTTGACGAAATTTGGGACCTGCGGTTTTCGACGGATCCCAGCCATCCTGACTTCCTCGAGATCCGGGCTARGTTCTTGGAAGATCGGAACGTGGTTCGAGACTGTGCAATGGTGGCGTACATCGCGTACTGCGCCATTATGGAAGCTTCGTCCTGGTCGGCCACTCTGGGCAAACGCATCGTCGGGATTCGGACCACGGATATGGAAGGGAATCCCCTGGCGGGCAACCAAGCGCTCAAACGCAATGTGTTCAAGGCCCTTTCCGCAATGGTTTTTGCTTTGGGGTTCCTATGGGTGCTCGTCTCTAAGCGAAATCAAGGATGGCACGATTCGATCGCTAAGACCCTGGTGGTTCAAGGCCGAACCTAGACTTGGATGGGTTCGAGGGACTCTTCTTGCTTGGCGATGAGGACTTTGATGTGGGAGAGGCCTAGTTTGTCCAGGGTCTCCATGGCGCAGTTCAAAGCGATCTCGGGCTGGTTGTTTTTGGCCGAGAGGTGGGTGAGCACCAGGGTGTGCAGGTTCTCGCCTGCTAGCCAAGTCAGCATCTCTTGGGACTGTTCGTTGGAGAGGTGCCCTTGGTCGCCGCCTACGCGGCGTTTGAGGCTGTCGGGGTAGGGGCCGGCTTCGAGCATTTCGGTGCAGTGGTTGAACTCGAGCATGAGCACGTGGGCTCCGCTCAGGCGCTGGGCGACTTGGCGATCGGGCCTTCCGATGTCCGACAGGACGACGAGGCAGCGGTCGTCGTGGGTGAGCTTGTAGGCCAGGGTCGGGTGGCAATCGTGGGGTAGAGCGACCGCTTGCAGGCGGACCTTGTCGCCGTGTTCGCCGAGTAGTTCGGTGTCCATGCCGTCGCTTGTGTTGCTGAGTCGCGGGGCGCGGGCGACGGAGCGGTTTTGCATCATGGCTTCTGGGCAGTGGACCGTGGCATGGTGGCGCTTGGCGAGGGCGCCTGCGCTGCGCGCGTGGTCTAGGTGGCCGTGGGTCACCAGAATGTGGTCTAGGCCACGGAAGGGGACACCGGCTTCTTCTAGGCGCGGTGTCAAAGCCCGCAGTGTCAAACCCGCGTCGACCATGCCGTACATGTCGCCGGCACGGAACAGCATGGAGTTGCCCTTGCTGCCGCTAGAAATGATCCGGATTTGCATGGGCGCAGTATAGCGTGGAACGTGCCGCAGGCTATCCATCTACCGGGAGGACTGACCAAGCCCGGCGCAGCCGGGCTTGGTTGGGCCTTCGCCGGTGGAGGGGGAGCTTGTGGCTCGGTACTTGCGGAGAGTTTCTCCGAATCGTCCGCCAGTGGGCAGTTCTCCTGGCGCAATGGCCTTGACACCATGTGCGGACGACCCGGAGAAACTATACGGATGTACGGAGCCACGAATTCTCCCTCCACCTACGCAAGAACGACCACTCCCGGCTGCGCCGGGAGT